>JBIIDF010000244.1:0-4662 GCA_044238535.1 Vicinamibacterales bacterium | reverse complement strand
CCGCCGAGGGCACGTTCCAGAGTCATGGCCCGGTGCGCGCGCCTCAGGGCGACGGGCGCTTCACCCTGCGGTTGTCCGGCGGCGCGGGCGCTGACCTGGTCAGTGACGGATCGGCGACAGTCACGCTGGATGGCCGGGAAGCTCGGGTCGATGTCGACGCGCCCGCGTTGGGCACGTCAGTCCGGGGCGCCGTGGCACTTATCGCTCCCTACGCCTACACAGGCACCGTGGTGGCCGACCGTCTTCCGCTGGGCCGCATCGCGCCACTGGTGGATGCCCTGCCGAATGCGCTGACGGGCCTGGTGTCCTTCACGGCCCGCACGAGTGGCGTCGTCGACGATCCGGCCTCAGCGACGGCAGCGATGGACGTGCAGACGCTGGAGGCGCAGCTCAACGGGGTATCGGCGGCCCTCCGCGCACCCGCGCGCGTGACCTGGACGCCGGAGGTGCTGGCCGTCGATGGCCTGCAGGTCACGCTCGGTCAGAGTCAGGTCACCGTGTCCGGGTCACAGGCCGGGTTTGGGAGCGGTCGACTTGCGGCGCAGTACCAGGGCACCGTCCAGGATGCCGTGCAGGTGGCGGCCGCGTTCGGTGTCGAGCTGCCGGTGGACGCGACTGGTCGTCTGCAGGCCTCGCTGACGGCCACCACGCGTACCGAAGACCTGCAGGTGTCGATTGCGGTGGACGAGGGTGTCATCAGCACGGAGGGAGAGGGCCGGATCGAGCACCTGGTCGCGCGGGCGTCGCTGGACGGCGAGGCGTTCCGGATCGAGCGCCTCTCAGGCGAACTGGACGTCGAGCGTGTCACTGGGCCGTTCACGGTGAGTGGCCGTGGCCGCCTGCCGAATCTTGACCCGCGCGAGGCCACGGGGCAGTTCGTGCTTGAACAGGGCCAGTTTGATGCGGGCGGGGTGACCGTCTCGCAGGTGCGACCGTCGACCCTCTCGCTGACTCGCGGCATCGTGTCGATGGACGATGTGGCATGGGAGGCGCTGTCGACGCGCCTGTATCTGGAGGGCAACGTCGACCTGCAGCCCGCCGAGCCGGCGCTGAATCTGAATCTCAGCGGTGTCGCCGTCCTGCGCGTCCTGTCGGCGGTACTGCCCGATGTGTCGGTGGACGGCGTCGCGGACGTGGCCGTGTATATCGGGGGCACGCCCCGCCTGCCCGACTTTGCGGGCACCATCACGCTGCGCAATGCGGAAGTCGGGATGCAGTCGCCGCGGCTGGTCGCCACCGGTGTCAGTGGTCCCATCAGGCTGGCGGGCAACCGCATCACCTTCGACGGTCTCACGGGCGAAGCCAATGGCGGTCAGGTCACGCTGACCGGGCAGGCGGCGGTCACCAGTGGCGACCTGCAGCAAGGGGACGTCACGGTGGTCGCCAGGGGCGTCGGGGTCGAGTATCCGGTGGGCCTGCGGAGCGAGGTGGATGCCCGCGTGACGGTGCGTGCGGTGGGCGGCGACGTGTATGACCTCAGTGCCCGCGGCGATGTGCAGATCAGGCGCAGTGGCTACACCGATCCCATCAGCCTCGCCGCGCTGGCTCGGGCGGCCTCGACCGCGGGCGTGCAGCCGGCGCCGACGCTCATCGACGGGATGCGACTCGACATTGCCGTGACCACGGACGAGGACATCCGCGTCGACAACAACTATGGCCGCTTCGACACCGGCGCGCAGGTGCGCCTGGTCGGTACCTACGCACAGCCGGGGCTGAGCGGGCGGGCCACGTTCCGCGAGGGCGGGACCCTGTATGCTGCCGGGCGTTCGTTCACGCTGGTGCGCGGCACCGTATCGTTCACCAATCTGTCGCGCATCGAACCTGACCTCGATCTGCAGGCCGAGACGCGGCTGCCCGGACAGGGCACGGTCACGTTGACGCTGCAGGGGACGCCCCAGCGGTTTTCGTACGAGCTGCAGTCGGAAAACGGCGGGACAGAGGAAGAGATCGCCACGGCCTTGTTCGGGGGGGCCGTGACCGGAAGCAATGCGCTGACGCTGCTGTCAGGTGACCTGCTCGGCGTGACGGGCCGTCAAATCGGATTCGACTCGGTACGCCTGGACCGGGGCGATGTGGTACGCGATGAATTCCGCGAAGACTCCAGCCTCCTGTTTCAGGACAACGCCAATCCGGTCACGCGTCTCACGTTTTCGAAGCGCGTCCGCGACACCGTGGAATTTGTGCTCTCGCAGAACCTGCGGCAGAACGGCAAGACGACGGTTGTGGTGAGCTACTATCCGCGCCCCACACTCGAGGTGCGTACCATCTCGCGTGACGATGGCACGCTGGGCGCGGGCGTGCGGCACGAGATGACCTTTGGTGGCGCGAAACGACCGTCGACGCGGGTGGTGCGCCAGACCATCCGTGTGGCCACCGTCAGCCTTGTCGGCGACTATGCACCAGTCACGGAGCGCGAGCTGCGGCGGCGCCTGCGCCTGGTGGCCGGCGGTGTGTTCGATTCGTATGTGTGGCAGCGCGATCTTGATGCGCTGCGGGACATGCTGATTGCCCGCGGCTATGCCGAGGCGCGCGTCCGCGGTGAACGCGAGACGCGCGAGGACGGCACCATCGACATCACCTACTCCGTGGCGCGCGGGCCCGAGACCCGGGTCGACGTGCGAGGCGTCGATGTGCCACCGCGGCTGGCGACGGACGTCCGGGACATGTGGAGCCGAGCCGTCTTTGACCGCTTTGTGGTGCAGGACGCCGAGGTGCGGGTGCGGCGGCTGCTGCTGAGCCGCGGCCAGATGATGGCCGATGTGGTCGGGACCATGACCGTGGATGGCACGGTGAAGACCATCACGGTGACCGTGGACCCGGGTCCTGTGTCGGCGCACCGCGAGCGCGTGTATGAGGGGAACACACAGATCGGGCGTGACGTCCTGGACGAGCTGGTCGCCCGTGCGGGGCTGACCGTGACGGGATGGGCCGACCGCTCGACGCTGGCGCAGACCCTGCAGCAGTACTACCGTGGGCTTGGCTATCTCTCGGCCGTCGTGTCGGTCGAGTCCCCGGTCATGCAGGCCGACCGGGTTATGCTGCCGGTGCGTATCGTCGAAGGCACTCGTGCCCTGATGGGTGACGTGCGGTGGTCGGGCGTGCACGACACGCGGCGTGCGGACCTGGACGAAGAGGCCGGATTGCACAGCGGCGAGCCGTACACCCTGGCATCGGTCGGGCGCGCACGCGACCGCGTCGAGCGCCAGTATCGCCTGTGGGGGTTCAACGAGGTTTCCGTGGCGGTGGCCGCGGCACCAGGACGGCCGGGGACGGTCGACGTCACGGTCACGGTGACCGAAGGCCTGCGGCAGGTGCTGCGTCGGGTCGAGACGCGTGGCAGCGCCCGCACGCAGGAGGGCGTGGTCAGGTCCGCGTTGCGGTTGCACGAAGGCGAACCCGTCAATCTGGACGAGTGGGCGCTGGCGCGCAAGCGTGTGTTCGATACGAATGTCTTCCGCGCCGTGGACATCGCGGCCGAGCCCGACGGTGCACCCGAGGGCGGCGACCAGCCGGTGGTGGCCGTGGTGACCGTGGAAGAGTATGCACCGTGGCGCCTGCGCTACGGCGCACAGGCCGACCGTGACCGTGAGGTCGCTGGGGAGACCGGACGGGTCGATACGACGGTGGGCGTGATCGCCGAGATCCGTAATCAGAACGTGTTGGGACGTGCGCTGACAGCCGGCGTGGCGACGCGCGTCGAGCGCGACTACCAGCGCGCGAACGCCTTTCTGCAGAACGCGAGTCTGCTGGGCCTGCCCGTGCGCACGGGCGTGTTCGGTGCGGTCTCGCGCGAGCGCACGCGCTTCGAGGGGGACGTGGTCAGCCTGACGGACACGGCGAGCCTCAGTCTCGAGCAGCGTTGGCGGCGGCGGCGCGGGTGGGAAGTGACGTACGGCTACCGGATCGAGACGAGTCATACCTATGACCCGTCACCGTCGCCGCTCGATTTCTTTCCGCTGGATGAGCGGGCCACGGTGGGCCAGGTGACGGCAGCGGCCCTTATTGACCGCCGCGACAATCCGCTCAACGCGACCCGCGGCACGTTTTCGTCGGTGTCTCTCGAGCAGGCGGCACGTGGTCTCGGGTCGGACGCCCGCTACGGCAAGGTGTTCGTGCAGCAGTCGGTGTTCCGCTCGTGGGGTCGTGTGGTGCTGGCGGCACGTGTGCTCGGAGGCACAGGGTTCGGCCCCGACGACCTGCTGCCCGTCGATCGGTTTTTTGCCGGAGGCGCCACCACCGTGCGCGGCTATGCGGAAAACGGCCTCGGGCCGAGTGGATTCGATGGCAGCCCTTCAGGCGGGCGGTCGATGCTGGTCATGAATCAGGAGGCGCGCATCTCCCTCGGACGCTGGGTGAATGCCCTGGCGTTTGTCGATGCAGGCAATGCGTTTGATCGGGCGCGATTCTCGATGCGCGATCTGGGTGTGGGGTATGGCTTTGGGTTGCGCCTGAACTCGCCCATTGGACTCCTGCGTCTCGACTTCGGCATTCCGGCGACGACCCCGGCCAACTCGAGACGCCGGGCCAACGAACTCGGATCGGGTCGCTACTACCTCGGGTTCGGCCACATTTTCTGAGGCCGACCCTGGCGCGCGCTACTTGAGTGCGCGCAGGAGGGCCTGCACCGTCGCGGTGTCTGCCGATGCCGGTGCCAGCTGCAGA
>JBIIDF010000243.1:0-4670 GCA_044238535.1 Vicinamibacterales bacterium | reverse complement strand
CTGGCGATGCGTCAGCCCTGGGTGGCCGTGGGGTCCGACGGGTCGGCGCTGTCGATCGAGGGGCCCCTGCGCAGCGGCGTGCCGCATCCGCGCAATTTCGGGACGTTCCCCCGGGTGCTGGGGCGGTATGTCCGTGAGCGGCAGGTGATCAGCCTCGAAGAGGCCATCCGCAAGATGACCTCGCTGCCCGCCGACATTCTCGGCCTCAAGGACCGGGGCACCCTCGCGCCGGGCCGCTGGGCCGATGTGGTCATCTTCGACCCGGCCACCGTCGGCGACCGCGCCGACTTCGAGAATCCGTTCCAGTATCCGGTGGGCATCGACACCGTCATCGTCAACGGCACCGTGGTGCTGGATGAAGGCACGCACACGGGCACCCGGCCCGGGCAGGTGCTGCAGCGACGCTAGCTCAGCGCCAGAAC
The DNA here is from genome assembly GCA_044238535.1 of Vicinamibacterales bacterium. Classification (GTDB taxonomy): domain Bacteria; phylum Acidobacteriota; class Vicinamibacteria; order Vicinamibacterales; family UBA2999; genus VFZN01. The sequence continues at coordinate 4,248 of JBIIDF010000243.1, read as the reverse complement.
ATCAGGCGCTCGAGCCAGGCGATGCGCGTGAGGTCGTTGTAGATGACGGTCACCATCAGCGTCATCAGCACGGCGAAGCCGGCCAGGTGCAGCTTCTCCTTCACCGCCACGCTGAAGTCGCGACGGACGATGGTCTCGAGCGCCAGGATGAAGATGTGACCGCCGTCGAGGACGGGGATGGGCAGCAGGTTGAGCAGGCCGAGGTTGAGGCTCAGCGTCACCATCAGGCCGAGCAGCGCCACCCAGCCGGCCCTGGCCGTCTCGCCGGAGAGCTGCGCGATGCCGACGGGTCCCATCAGCTGCTTGGGAGACGCTTCGCCGGTGAACAGGTCGCGCAGCGTCTTGAGAATGGTCGCAGACATCTCGATATTGCGCTGCACGCTCAGGCCCACGGCCTGCAGCGGCGTGGGCGTGAACGTCTCGACCGCATCGCCGATGCTGATGCCGATGCGCGGACGGTCGCCTTCCCTGACGGGCGTCACCTCGATGACCTGACGCGCCCCTGCGCGCTCGATCTCGACACGGACCGGGCCATCGGCGGTGGCCGCGATGGCCTCTGACACCTGCGCGCTGAAGACCATGCGGCGGCCGTTGATGGCGAGAATGGTGTCGTTGGCCTGCAATCCGGCGGCGGCGGCTGGCTGACCACTGATGGTGTCGCGAATCACCGGATAGACATCGGGCAGCACGCCGATGGTGCCCACCTCGAACTGCGGCGACTCTCCGGGGCCCACCTTGGTCGTGGCGGGGCGAATCGGTAACCGCACTTCCTGGCGCTCACGAATCACGACCACGTCGACCTCGGCCTCGGGCCGTGCGGCCACGGCCAGTTCGAGCTGCTCCCAGGTCGACACTTCGGCCGACCCGAACCGTGTCACCAGATCGCCGGGGCGGACACCGGCCGTCTCCGCCGGAGACCCGGCGTTGACCACGCCGACCAGCGCCGGCTTTCGCAGGTAGGCAGGGGTGGAGGCCCCCTGCATCAGCACCACGGCCATGACCACCACGGCGAGCAGCAGGTTCATGGCCGGGCCCATGATGAGAATCTGGAAGCGCTGCCACTTGGACTTGGACAGGAACTCGTCCGGCTGACCGGCACGCGGGTCGTCGGGCGACTCGCCTGCCATCTTCACAAAGCCGCCGAGCGGGATGATGCTCAGCACGTACTCGGTATCGCCGCGCCGGAAGCCGAAGATGCGCGGACCGAAGCCGATCGAGAACGTCAGCACCCGCACCCCGTTCCAGCGGGCGGCCATGAAATGGCCCAGCTCGTGCACGAAGACCAGCACTCCCAGGACAAACGCAAACGCCAGCAGGGTCGTCACAGGCGGAAACCTCTATGTCGATTGTAACGCTGCGATGCGCTCGGCCGCGTGCTGCCGGGCCCATCGGTCGATGCGCCGCACATCGGCCAGCGTCGTGACCGGCGCCGGCGGCTGTGCATCCATCGCGTCCTCGATGACCTCTGCAATGGCGGTGAAGCCGAGGCGGCCGTCAAGGAAGGCGGCGACCGCTTCCTCGTTCGCGGCGTTGAGCACCACGGGCAGGCTGCGGTCCGATTCGAGGGCACGGTAGGCCAGCCGCAGACAGGGAAAATCGTCCCAGGCCGGGGGCAGGAACTCGAGGGGCCCCACACGGGTGAGGTCGAGGAACGGCACCGGCGCATCCCACCGCTCGGGATACGAGAAGGCGTACTGAATGGGCAGGCGCATGTCGGTGATGCCCATCTGGGCCAGCACCGACCCGTCCCGCAGTTCGATCATCGAATGCACGATCGACTGGGGATGCACCACCACGTCAATCGCGGACGCAGACATCCCGAACAGCCAGTGGGCTTCGATGACCTCGAGGCCCTTGTTCATCAGCGTGGCCGAATCGATCGTGATTTTGGCGCCCATCTTCCACGTGGGATGCCGCAGCGCATCGGCGGCCGTCACACCGGCGAGGCTCTCACGCGGACGTCCCCGGAAGGGTCCGCCCGACGCGGTCAGCACCAGGCGCCGCACATCCGAGGTCTGACGGCCCTCGAGGCACTGATGGATGGCGTTGTGCTCGCTGTCGACGGGCAGCACCGCCACGCCTTTCCGGCGTGCCGCCTCCATGACGAGGCCACCGGCCATGACCAGCACTTCCTTGTTGGCCAGGGCAATCGTCTTGCCGCAGTCGATGGCCGCCAGCACCGCTTCGAGCGCCGCCGTCCCGGATGAGGCACACAGCACCACGTCGGCCTCGGGGCAGGTCGCGACGGCCAGCAACCCCTCAGCCCCCGCCTGCACACGCGGGGTGGTCACCCCGGCCGCCATCACCGCGGCGGCCGCCTCGGGTGTGGCCATGGCCACCACCTGCGGGCGATGCGCGTGGACCTGCGCGGCCATCTGCGGGGCATTGACACCGGCGGCGAGCGCCACCACCGACAGGCGGTCGGGATGCGTGTCGACGACCGACATCGCACTCGTACCGATCGACCCTGTCGAGCCGAGAATGGCGACACGCACCCTGTCGCGCGTCATCGCAGCACCCAGTACAGCACCGGTACCGTGAACAGCAGGGCATCGATGCGGTCAAGCACACCGCCGTGCCCGGGAATCAGCGTGCCGCTATCCTTCATGTCGGCCGCGCGCTTGATCATCGATTCGAACAGGTCGCCGGTGATGCCGGCGACCACCGCCAGCACACCGACCAGCGCCAGCAGGGGCATCGCCACAGCGGGTGCCCACACACGCCCGAGGCACATCAGCATCACAGGCGCGACGACCAGGCCACCCGCGGCCCCTTCCATCGTCTTCTTCGGGCTGCGTGCGGGAGCGAGGGGATGCCGGCCAAAGGTCCGACCGGCGTAGTACTGGGCGGAATCGCTGGTCACGACCGTGGCCAGCACCAGAAACACGGCCTCGCGTCCGCGCCCGGCGTGCAGGGCGACGAGGGCCCCGAGTGGCCATCCGATATAGAGCGGCGTCAGCACAGACACGGCCACCGACGCGAGGGCCGCGGGCCCGGTCACCGTGGACCGCAGCACGACTAGCGCGGCGACGACGAACGTGGCCCACACCACCAGCAGCGGGCTGACATGCGGATACGGCACCATGGCACAGGTCAGCAGCGTCGCCACCAGCACGGGCCAGAACGGCACCGACACACCCGCCGCCGTCACCATCCGGTGAAACTCCCGGACGGCCATCGCCGCGACGGCCAGCACGACGCCGAGCAGGGCCGACGAGGGCAGCCACCAGAGGACCGCCAGTGTCAGCGCGGCCATCACCAGGGCACTGAGAATGCGTGTCATGCCCGGCTCAGCGACTCGACTGGGCGACGACGGGGGCGATGCCCCCGTAGCGGCGGTCGCGTTTCTGGTAGGCCAGGATGGCCTCGAGCAGGTGCTGCCGCCGGAAATCGGGCCACAGCGTGCCGGTCACATAGATTTCGGCGTAGGCAATCTGCCAGAGCAGGAAGTTGCTGACCCGCATCTCGCCACTGGTGCGGATGAGCAGGTCGGGGTCGGGCTGGCCCGCGGTATACAGCAACTGCGAGAACCGGTCTTCGTCGAGCGTCGCCGGGTCGAGGTGCGCGACCAGCGCGGCTTTCACGGCATCGACAATCTCGGCGCGGCCGCCGTAGTTGAGGGCGATGTTGAACTGCAGGCCACGATGCGCGGCGGTCCGGGTTTCGGCCTCGCGCAGTTCCTCGAGGACTTCGGCGGGCAGGCCGTCCGCACGACCTATGACGCGGAACCGGATACCGTGCTCGATGAGCGTCTCGAGTTCGCTCCGGAGATAGCGTCGCAGCAGCGTCATCAGCACCGACACTTCCGCAGCCGGGCGCTTCCAGTTCTCGATGGAGAACGCGTACAGGGTCAGCACCTCGAGTCCGAGGCGCGCCGAGGTTTCCACCACCTCGCGCACGCTGCGGATGCCGGCCCGGTGCCCTTCCACCCGGGGCAGGTGGCGCTGCTCGGCCCAGCGGCCATTGCCATCCATGATGATGGCCACGTGCTGCGGCAGGCGGTCCGGTTGTATCTGGCGGGCCAGCGCGGCATCGTCCGACCCCTCCGGAATCGACGCCAGAAGCCGTTCGAGTGACATGAAAGACTGCCCTGATTCTATATCCGGCGGTGGCCCCGTGCGCGGCCTCAGTACCGCACCCGCACGAGCACCAGGCCCTCGGGGGGCGCCGTGGCTCCCGCGCGCCGGCGGTCGCGCGATGCCAGCAGTTCGCCGATGTACTCGGCCGGCCAGCGTCCCCGACCGATGT
>JBIIDF010000029.1:0-16298 GCA_044238535.1 Vicinamibacterales bacterium | reverse complement strand
CCTGACGCCCGATGACACGGCCCAGGTCCCCCGGGGCCATCGTCAACTCGAACACCGTCGCACCGCGCCGCTCGGTCTCACGCACCGCCACGGCATCGGGCTGATCCGCCAGCGCCTGCGCGACGGTCGTGATGAGCCCTTTGAGGTCAGCCGCCATCGGTGACCTCAGGCCGTCGGGGCCGTCGGCTCGGCAGTGACCGGGGCCACGGCACCGCGGTCACGGCTCAGATGACGCGACAGCAGCGTGCGGACCGAGTCCGAGGGACGGGCCCCCTGCTTGATCCAGTGTTCGACGCGGGCCTTGTCGATTTCGACCAGTGCCGGCTTCTGCCGCGGGTTGTAGATACCCAGGATCTCAAGGAAGCCACCTTCGCGCGGCGTCCGCGCTTCGGTCACGACCACACGATAAGACGGCCGCTTCTTCGAGCCGGTCCGACGCATCCGAATTGACAACATGTTGTTCCCTCACCTCATCAAGCTGAACGGGCTCTTCTTCTTCTTTTTCGGCGCCGCCGCCATGGTCTGACCAGTCATCTGGCCCACCATCTTCAGCATCCGCTGCATCTCGCCGAACTGCTTCAGCAACCGGTTGACATCTTCCACCGATGTGCCGCTGCCCCGCGCGATGCGCTTCCGTCGGCTGCCGTCGATAATGTCAGCATGCCGCCGTTCGTCGGGCGTCATCGAGCCGATGATGGCTTCGATGCGCCGCAATTGCCGCTCGTCGGGCTTCTGCTCGGCGAGCTGTTTCATTCCGCCCATCCCCGGGAGCATCCCCAGGATGCTCTCGAGCGGGCCCATCCGCTTCAGCATGCGCAGCTGGTCGCGGAAATCCTCAAGGGTCAGCCCCCCGCGGCGAATCTTCTCCTCGAGCCGCTCTGCCTCTCCCGGCTCGACCACCGCTTCGGCGCGTTCGATGAGCGACAGCACATCGCCCATGCCAAGCATCCGGGACACGAAGCGGTCGGCGTGAAACGGTTCCAGGTCGTCCAGGCGTTCACCGCTGCCCACAAAAGCAATCGGTACGCCGACCACGGAGACCACCGACAACGCGGCGCCTCCGCGCGCATCGCCGTCGGCCTTGCTCAGCACGACGCCGGTCACGCCCATCTGGCGGTGGAATTCGCCGGCGCTGCGGACGGCGTCCTGGCCGGTCATGGCATCGGCGACGTAGAGCAGGTCGTGCGGACCGACCGCCTGACGGATGCCCACCAGTTCGGCCATCAGCGCATCGTCGATGTGCAGACGACCGGCCGTGTCGACAATGACCACATCGTTGCCGAGCGCACGCGCCGCCGCCAGTGCTCCGGCCGCGCGCGCCACCGGATCGGACTCGCCGGCCGGGTCGTGGACACGCACCCCCGCTTTGGCCGCCACCACCGACAACTGCTGGATGGCGGCAGGCCGCCGCACGTCGGTCGACACCACGAGGGGGTGCCGTCCCTGCCGGCTGAGCCACTGCGCCAGTTTGCCGGTGGTCGTGGTCTTCCCCGCCCCCTGGAGGCCCAGCATCAGGATGACGCGGGGACGGTCGCCGGTCGGCGTCAGCCCGCCGGTGGCGTCCCCAAACAGGGCGATGAGTTCGTCGCGGACAATCTTGACGACCTGCTGTGTCGGCGACAGGCTCTTGAGGACGGCCTGATCAGTCGCCTTGTCGCGCACCCGATCGATGAACGCCGACACGACCTGCAGATTGACGTCGGCCTCGAGCAGCGCTGTGCGAATCTCGCGCAGTACACGCTCGACCGTCGCCTCGGAGAGGCGGGTTTCGCCCCTCAGCGACTGAAAGACGTCCTGGAATCGTTGACTCAGCTGGTCGAACACAAGAATACCGTCGTGAGGCTGCTGCCTTGGGGACGCACACGTCTCCCCGAATCAGCGACCGCGCAAACCCTTATATTACGGGCAGTTCCGTGCAGGCGTCAAACACCGCGCAGCCGGTGCCCCAGCCGACGCTTCTTCGTGCGAAGGTAGGCGCGTGTCTCCTGCGATACCGGCACCTCGAGCGGCACCGTCGATTCCACCGACAGCCCGTAGCCCTGCAGGCCGACGAACTTCCGCGGGTTGTTGGTCAGCAGGCGCATGGACCGCACCCCGAGGTCCCGCAGAATCTGTGCGCCCAGACCGTAATCGCGCTGATCGGCCTTGAACCCCAGGCGCTCGTTGGCTTCCACCGTATCGAGGCCACCGTCCTGCAGCGCGTACGCCCGCAGTTTGTTGGCCAGGCCGATGCCCCGTCCTTCCTGGTTGAGGTACAGCAGCACCCCTCGGCCTTCGGCGGCAATCGTCGTCATGGCCGTCTCGAGCTGCTCCCCGCAATCGCAGCGGGCCGAGTGGAACGTGTCACCGGTGAGGCACTTGGAATGCACGCGCACCAGGACACCCGACCCGGTGCCAATCTCCCCGCACACCAGGGCCACGTGGGTCTCCCGGTCCAGGCGGCTCTCATAGCCATGAATCCTGAAGGCTCCATGCCGGGTGGGCAGGTCGGCCTCGGCCACCTTCTGCACCAGCCCCTCGGTGCGCATGCGGTAACTGATGAGGTCGGCCACCGTAATCATCAGCAGCCCGTGCTTGCGCGCGAAGCGCGACAGCTCGGGCACCCGGGCCATGCTGCCGTCGCGGCTCGCAATCTCGCAGATCACGCCGGCAGGATAGAGCCCAGCAATGCGTGCCAGGTCCACGGCGGCTTCGGTCTGGCCGGCGCGCACCAGCACACCACCATCGCGTGCCCGTAGCGGGAACACGTGACCGGGGCGCGCCAGGTCTGCTGCCGTCGTCGTCGGCGCGATGGCCGTGCGGATCGTCGTGGCACGGTCTGCGGCCGAGATGCCCGTGGTCGTCCCCTGTTTCGCCTCGATCCCGATGCAGAACGCGGTTTCAAACTGCGTCGAATTCTGCTGGGCGGGCACCTGGAGGGGAATCTGAAGCGCATCAAGCCGCTCGGCCGTCATGGGCAGGCAGATGAGCCCGCGGCCGTGCGTCATCATGAAGTTGATGGCCGCCGGCGTCACTTTTTCGGCCGCGATGGTGAGGTCCCCCTCATTCTCACGGTCGGCATCGTCGACGACGATGATGATGTCCCCGCGACGGAAGGCCGCCACGGCCTCCTCGATCGGGGCGAACGGCGAGCGACGGGCGCGCGGGGCGCGACGGGCAGAGGAACGGGGACTCATGCGGATCGATGCTCCAGGGTGCGAACCACGTACTTTCCAATCATGTCGCACTCGAGATTGACGCGGTCACCCACCCGGGCCTGCCGCAGGGTCGTATGGGCCCAGGTGTATGGAATCACCTGCACACTGAAGCGGTCGCGCGCCAGCGTGGCGACCGTCAGGCTGATGCCATCGACGGCAATCGAGCCTTTGGGAATCACGTACGCGGCGAGCGCGTCCGGCAGCGAGACGGTCACCCAGTGCGACTCGCTGTCGGGACGCACCTCGCACACCTCGCCCATGCCATCGACGTGGCCCAGGACGAAGTGCCCATCGAGCCGTCCGTCGGGCCTGAGCGGCCGCTCGAGATTGACGACCTGCCCGACGTGCGGCGCTCCCAGTGTGGTGATGCGTGCGGTCTGGGGTCCGACATCCATCCACACCGTGGCTTCATCGCGCTCGACCACCGTCAGGCACACGCCGTTGACGGCCAGGCTGGCCCCCAGGGCCAGAGCCGGCGCCAGTGCAGTCTCGACGCCGAGCCGCAGATGATCGGGCCCCGGCACCACGGTGGACACCCTTCCCGTCGCTTCAATGATTCCCGTGAACATCGAACTCCATCCAGATATCGGCACCGACTACCTCGGTGCGGTCCGGTACGCGGCCCCCGGCCGACGTGTCCCCCGTGCCAAAGGCGGGAACCCCCTGTGGCCCGAGCACCCGCCCGGGAGACTGCACCAGCAGAATCCTGTCGACCAGATCGGCATCGAGCAGGGCCCGGTGCAGGCGCGCTCCCCCCTCCACGAGCAGGGTCGACACATCGAACGCCAGCAGGCCGTGCAGGGCATCGGGGAGCGTGGCTCCCGCATCCACCACCGTCACACCCTGCCGACGCAACGCCGCGGTCCGATCCGGGTGTGCGTCGGTCGCCGCAGCGCTCGTCAGGATCACCACGGGCCCTTCCCCAATCGAGCGCACGAGCGCCGACTCGACCGGCGTCCGCAGGCGACGGTCGAATACCACGCGCGTCAGGGGACGAGGCCGGACCGAGTCACGCGCGGTGAGCAGCGGGTCGTCGACGAGCACGGTCTCGGAACCGACGGCGATGGCATCCACCATCGCCCGCACGCGGTGAATGCGCCTCCACGAGTCCGGGCCGCTGATCGTCGTGCGGCGACCCGGCGCTTCGGCAATCATGCCGTCGGCGCTGACGCCCGCCTTCGCGATGACCTCGGGTCGGCCCGCCGTGTGCACGCGAATAAAGCCCCGGTTGAGTTCACGGGCTTCAGGTTCGAGTAGCCCCACCTCCACCTGCACACCGGCCGCGCGCAGCTCCGCAATGCCGCGGCCATTGACCAGCGGATTCGGATCGGGCATCGCAATCACCACACGCCGTACCCCGCTGGCAATCACGCGCCTCGTGCACGGCGCCGTCCGCCCCTGGTGGCAGCACGGCTCCAGGGTCACAAACATGGTCGCCCCGTGGGCCCGCGCACCCGCCTCATCCAGGGCGTTCACTTCGGCGTGCGCCGCTCCGGCCTTCAGGTGACGTCCCTGGCCCACCACCAGGCCGTCTGACGAGACCACGACGGCCCCCACCATCGGATTCGGCGTGGTGCCGGCCCTGGACCGGGCGGCGTGAAACAACGCACGCCGCATGTAGTCGCTGTCAGTCACCATGACTCCCGGAACAGCGCGTCGACATAGCGGGCCGCATCAAACGGCAGCAGGTCGTCGATGCCCTCCCCCACGCCGACGAACCGGATGGGCAGTTTCAGCTCATGGGCAATGGCCACCACGATGCCCCCACGGGCGGTACCGTCGAGCTTGGTCAGCACGAGACCGGTGACCCCCGCCACGGCCATGAACTCGCGTGCCTGCACGAGCGCGTTCTGCCCGACCGTCGCGTCGAGCACAAGCAGGGTCTCGTGCGGGGCGCCGGGCACCTCCCGCGCGATGACGCGCCGAATCTTCTCGAGCTCCTGCATCAGGTTGCTGCGCGTGTGGAGGCGTCCCGCGGTATCGACGAGCACCACATCGCGGCCGCGGGCCTTCGCTGCCGTCACCGCGTCAAACACGACGGCCGCAGGGTCTGCCCCTTCTCGTGCCCGCACAAGGTCGACCCCCGCCCGGTCAGCCCAGACCTGCAACTGGTCGACGGCGGCCGCCCTGAAGGTGTCGGCGGCGCAGATGAGCGGCGTGCGGCCGGTCTGTCTCCACTGGTTGGCCAGCTTGCCGACGGTCGTGGTCTTGCCGGTGCCATTCACCCCGACCACCAGCACGACGCGGGGGCCGCTGGCGGGCTCACCCGGTGGACGGTCCGCGGCGGCCAGCACCCGCAGCAGTTCCTCGCGGACCAGCGTCCGCAGCGATGACGTCCCGCGCGCCCGCGTGCCGACCGCGGCCACAATCTCCTTCGAGGCCGCAACGCCGACATCGGCCATCAGCAGCAGATCTTCGAGACCCTCAAGCGTCTCGGTACCCAGCGCCGCCTCACCAGCGACACGGGCCTCGGTTCCCCGCACCAGGGCATCAAGCTGGTCAGCAATCTGGCGTGCGCTGCGGCTCAGCCCTGCCTTCAGTCGTTCAAACATACTCATACGCGTATGGGCCCGTTCCCTACTGATGCTCGGCGCGCTGCCGGCGTCCCATCAACTGACGCACCGCCTCGGGCGGATCGATCCGTCCCGCGAGTACGGCCGCCATCTGCTCGGTGATGGGCAACTCGACCCCGTGGCGGGCCCCCAGCTGCAGGGCCGCCTCGGTCGTGCGCACGCCCTCGGCCACCATTTTTGTGGCCGCGACAATCTCGGCAAGGCTTCGTCCCCGAGCGAGTTCGATCCCGACGTGCCGGTTCCGGCTGAGCCCCCCCGTGCAGGTCAGCACGAGGTCGCCCAGGCCCGCCAACCCGGCCAGTGTCTCGCGCTGCCCACCCATGGCGACGGCGAGTCTCGTCAGTTCCGCGAGTCCTCTTGTGATGAGCGCTGCCTGGGCATTCGGTCCCTGCCCGAGGCCCTCGGTCACGCCGGCCGCAATGGCCATCGTGTTCTTCAGCGCCCCACCCACTTCGACGCCAATCACATCGTGACTGCCGTAGAGCCGCATCCAGGGCGTGCGGAATTCGGTCTGCACCAGCGCCACGGTGTCCGCATGCGCAGCAGCCACCACCACCGCCGTCGGCCGGTGCGCGGCCAGTTCCATCGCGAAGCTCGGACCCGACAGCACGGCGACATCACCGGCCGCCGGCAGGCATTCGCCCAGCACCTCGCTCATGCGCAGCAGTCGCCCTGCTTCAATGCCTTTCACGGCACTCACCACAATCGCGCCGTCCTCCAGCGCCGCGGCCATCGCCGTGGCCACCGTACGGAGTCCGTGGGAGGGCACGGCCATCACCACCAGGGGGGCCTGCCGCACGGCATCCTCCAGATGCGTCGTGACCGCGAGACTCGGCGGAAACGACACATCGGGCAAATACACCGGGTTCGCTCGGCGGGTCTGCATGTCAGACGCCAGGTCGGCCGACCGCGCCCAGAGCGTGACGTCGTGACCGCCAGCTGCGAGGTGGACCGCGAGGGCAGTCCCCCAACTGCCGGCACCAACCACCGCGACCCGTGACAGGGTGCGGGTGTAGCCGTGGTCGTGCTGCTGCTCACTCATGCTTCAGACGCCTCCGGCACTCGCCAGTCAACCGCCCATGGCAGGCCCAGCAGATGACGGCGCACCAGGTCGAGCGCCGTCAGCGTCGCAAAGCGCCGGACGCCCGCCCGGTCGCCGGGAAACCGACAGCACACCGCATGCGATTCGGTCGTCGTTCGATCGGCGACGGCGAACCACACGGTACCGACAGGCTTGTCCGTGCTGCCGCCGCCAGGGCCGGCAATCCCTGTGATGGCCACCGCGATGGACGCGCCCGAAGTGGTCAGCGCCCCGCTCGCCATCGCCCGCGCCACAGGGCCACTCACCGCACCGTGCCCGGCGAGCAACGCCGCAGGCACCCCGAGCCAGTCGCACTTGGCGGCATTGCTGTAGACGATGGCACTGCGCTCGACGTAGTCGGAACTGCCAGGCACATCGGTGAGCATCGCGGTCAGCAGTCCCCCCGTGCACGATTCGGCCGCCGTCAGGGTGGCGCCCGAGGAGCGCAGCAGGTCGCCCACCACCTGACTCAGGGACCGACCATCCACCGAGACCACGTCGGCCCCGAGCACCTGCTGGAGGGCCGTCACCTTGCCGTCGAGCCGCAACTGGCCGGCCTCGGCGTCTGTGGTGACCGTCGACAGGTGCAGTTCCACCACGCCGCCCGATGCCAGAATCGTCGTCGTCACGGCCGGCGTCTCCAGGGCCCACGGCGCATACAGCGGCTGCACGCGGGCATCCACGCCCGACTCGGTCCGACCGGCGACGCGAAGGACACGCCGCAGCAGATGCGCGGGCGCCCCATGCGCAGAGAGCCATGCCCGCACCGGGCCCTCGAGCATGGGACGCATTTCCGACGGCGGCCCGGGCAGCAGCACCACGACACCGATGTCGTGATCGAGCCACAGCCCCGGGGCACTCCCTCGCGTGTTCGGAATCACCCGGCCGCCCTCCGGTACCTGCGCCTGCCGCCGATTCGACTCGGGCATGGCGAGGCCCCGCACCGTGAACCGCTCCCGAATCTGTTCCACGAGAGCCGGGTCTTCCACCAGCGTCCGCCCCAACACCGCCGCCACCACCTCACGCGTCAGGTCGTCGTCCGTCGGCCCGAGTCCCCCGGTCACCACGACGACGGCGTGTCGCTCGATGGCCATTCGCACGTGTGCGGCCAGTTCGTCCGGGATGTCACCGACAACGATCTTGGCCGCCACCTCGATGCCGAGCGCGTTCAGCACCTCGGTGATGGCCAGGGAATTGGTGTCGAGTTTCGTCGGCGTGAGCAGTTCACTGCCCACGGCCAGAATGGCGGCGCGGCGTGCGTTCATCAGGCCAGCATCCAGTCGGGCTTCCACCACGCCAGCACTCGCAGGGCCAGGTGGGCATACACGCCCGCCATCGCGTCGTCGAGCATGATGCCCCACCCACCTGGTGCCGACTCCAGGCGGCCCGCCGGATACGGCTTGATGACATCGAAGAGACGGAACAGCACGAAGCCTGCCGCAATCCCTCCCCACCCGAGGGGCAGACCCGCGAGGGTGATGAGCATCCCCAGGACCTCGTCGATTACCACAGGGCCGGGGTCGGTAATGCCAAGAATCTTTTCCGTGTTGGTAGCCGACCAGACACCCGCGACGAACACCACGGCAATCGCCGTCACCTCGACCAGTGACGAATCGGCCCAGCGGACCGCCGCATACAGCGCCAGGGCGGCGAAGGAGCCGACCGTGCCCGGCGCGACCGGGGCAAATCCGACGTAGCCGAACGTCGCAATCATCAGAGTCAGCGTCTTCATCGGACCACCACCTCAGTACCTGTCAGTCGATCGTGCAGCGGCCGCCGTCCAGGCAGCAGCAGGAACGGCAGATACACCGCACCCAGACTGGCCACGGCGGCCAGCGCAAAGGCCGCGCGGGTCACCGCGGTGTCGATGCCGACGCCACCGCCGCCCCGCATCTGCACCTTCACCCCCATCAGCATCTTGCCGAGTGTTTGCCCGCACCCCACCAGTCCGACCACCTGGTAGACCAGCCCCGCAAGCGTGCCCATCCCTGCCCCAGGCATCAGGGCCAGCACGCGCAACCCCTCCTGCGTGCGCGGCAGTTCCGTGACGCGCAGGGTGGCCCACATGAGCGCCACGAGGACGCCGAGGACGCATCCCAGATCGATCAGGGCCGCAAGGACACGCGGAGAGACAGCGGCCGGGGCGCCAGACTCCGCGTTCGACATCTCGTGCGCCCCCCCCTCGATGGCGGCCCCGGCGTCGGTCCGGGATGCCCCCAGGGATACCAGGTCCAGGGCGATGTCCAGAGGCAATGGGGCTGGCATGGGTTCTTCGGAACGCAGATAGCGCCGTGAACGCTGCGGATCGGACGCCGACCGCCTGACCGACAGTGGCGTGCCCGCCGGCCGAGGCAGCGGCACGGGAGGCGCCATCAGGGGCCATTCGTCCTCGACCAGGGGCGGCTGCTCTCCGTCGAGAGGGTGGAGGGGCAGATCTGCCGGACTGGACACCGGCCTCGCCAGCGCAAACTCGAACCCGCAATGACGGCACCGGTCGATGGCGTCGAAGCCGACGTACTGACACTTGGGACACTTCATGGCGTCCCCCCTCCGTCGGTCGTTGGGGAGACGGCCAGGAGGTCCTGCTGAATGCGCGCCACCAGGGCATCGGCCTCGGCGCGTCTGGCATCGCCTGGTCCGACGCGGCCGCACTCGGCCATCGCATCGTGGACGCGCCCCTGGTCGGCCAGGGCACGGCAGCGGCGCACCGCCCCGTCGGACACACGAGGCTCGGGCACGACGAGCAGGCTGTCAGGAATGGGCGCGATGGCCCCGGACGCCCGCCCCCAGGCCGTCGGGCGCAGGGCCGCGGCGGGGCCGAACAGCAGCACGCCGAACAGCGCACAGGACACCAGCCACGGCGTCCAGACCTTCCAGCGTGGCGCGGCAGCGGCCTCGAGGCCTGCGAGGGCCAGTCTCGGTGTCGTGTCGACCTCCCCACCGTGCGCCGCCGATGCTCCGCCGTGGGGCTCGATGGCCAACCGGTCGAGACGGCTGAGCATGCCCAGGGCCACATCATGCGAGGCATCCGCGTCGAGCACTTCGGCAAAGAGCGCACGGGCGCGTGTCACCTCTCCCCGCTCGAACGTCTCTACCCCCTGGGCCGCCAGCAGGTCCGTCCGGCGCTGCCGTTCTGCCAGCGCACTGCGTGCACGCTCGATGTACGCGCGGGCCCGACCGTGGTCGCGGTCGAGGAACAGGACGCGGGTCCAGATGTGTATCGCCGACTCGAAGTCACCCGCCAGGTAGGCGTCGAGTCCGGAGACCAGCAGCGCGTCGATGCGCCCGTCACTATCGGGACGGCCGCCACCCGCGACGGTCTGTAGAGGGTCGGTCATGACGTCGAGACTCTCCCAGTATAGCCCCGCCCCCACACCCTCCTGCCGGTGCGGGATGTGATAGAAACTCTGGGCATGGCGATGATTGAATGCGTCCCCAACATCAGTGAAGGTCTCCGAACCGACGTCGTCGCCGGCATCGTCGAGGCGCTGCGTGGCGTGGTGGGCCTGTACATTCTCGACGTGCAGTCGGATGCGACACACAACCGCAGCGTCTTGACCCTGGCGGGTGCTCCCGACGTGCTGCGCACGGCGCTGCCTCGACTCTGCGAACTGACCATGGCCGCGGTCGACCTGCGGACACACCGGGGCGAACACCCCCGCCTCGGGGCGGTCGACGTCATGCCGTTCATTCCGCTGGAAGGAGCCACCATGGCCGACTGCGTGGCGCTGGCCCGACAGGTCGGTGCAGACATCGGCGAACGGCTCGGGGTGCCGGTGTACCTGTATGAAGAGGCGGCCAGCACGCCGGCCCGACGGAATCTCGAGGACATCCGACGTGGCGAGTTCGAGGGACTGGCCGAGAAGATGCGCCACCCCGAGTGGCGGCCGGACTTCGGCCCGGCCACACCGCACCCGAGCGCAGGCGCCACCGTCGTCGGTGCCCGCATGCCGCTCATTGCCTACAACATCAACCTCGCCACCGACCGCGTGGACGTGGCTCGGAAGATCGCGTCAGCGGTGCGTATGAGCAGTGGAGGCCTGCGGTACGTGAAGGCCATGGGGCTGGCCCTCGATGGCCGACCGGTGGTGCAGGTATCGATGAATCTCACCAATTTCGAGAAGACGCCGATGCACCGCGTGTTCGACATGGTGCAGCGGGAAGCTGCCCGCTACGGCGTCGCCGTGCTGGAGTCGGAGATCGTGGGCCTGGTGCCTCAAGCCGCCCTGCTGCAGGCCGCCGCCCACTACCTGCAGCTCGACGGATTCTCGACCAGCCAGGTGCTGGAGCACCGCCTGCAGCAGCACTGACCCCTCAGTGTCCTTCGCGCCTTGGGAGGATGCCGAACGCGCGCATCTTCTTGTAGAGATTCGAGCGCTCCAGCCCGAGCTGCTCGGCTGTGCGCGACATGTTGCCCTGCGCTCGCGCGAGTGTGCGCAGGATGAATTCCCGCTCGAAGGCATCACGCGCGTCGGCCAGACGCGTGCCCCCGGCCCCCGCCAACGCATCGCGCCGCAGATCCTGCCGGTCGTCGTCGCCGAGGAAGGCGACCTCGTCGACTCGCACCACGTCATCGTGCCCCATGATGATGAGTCGCTCGACGGCGTTGCGCAGTTCGCGGACATTCCCCGGCCAGCCGTGGGACTGCAGCCGGGCCAGAGCCTCGGGCGAGAGCCGACGGGAACGCCGGCCGTAGTCGCGCGAAATAGTGGCCATGAAGTGCTCCGCCAGCACCGCCACATCATCGCGGCGCTCCCGCAGCGGAGGAATCGTGATGGGCACGACGCTGAGGCGGAAGAACAAGTCCTCGCGGAAGCGCCCCTGCCGGATTTCTCCCGGCAAGTCCTTGTTGGTGGCCGCCAGCACACGCACATCCACGCGCACCCGCTGCGTGCCGCCCACGCGTTCCAGCGACTGCTCCTGCAGCACGCGCAGCACCTTGGCCTGCGTCTTCAGGCTCATGTCGCCAATCTCGTCGAGAAAGAGCGTGCCGCCGTCTGCCTGCTCGAAGCGCCCGGGCCTGTCAGCGACCGCTCCGGTGAACGCACCCCGCACGTGGCCGAACAGTTCCGACTCAATCAGATCCTCGGGAATCGCCGCACAGTTCACCTCGACAAACGCCCGGTGACGCCGCGCACTATGGTGGTGAATGAGGCGGGCCACGACCTCCTTGCCCGTCCCGTTCTCCCCGAGAATGAGCACGCGCCCCATGCTGGGACCCGCCGTTTCGACCACGCGACGCAAGGCCTGCATCGCCGGGCTGTCACCCACGAGCGTGACCGGGACGTCGACCCGTGCCCGCAGCGCACGATTCTCTTCTTCCAGACGATGCTGTCGCACCGCATTGCGCACCGTGAGCACGGTCTTGTCGAGCGACAGGGGCTTTTCGACAAAGTCGAAGGCGCCCAGTTTGATGGCCTTCACGGCCTGCTCGATGCTGCCATGGCCCGACATCATCACCACCTGGGCATCGACGCCGCGCTCGCTCAGGCGCTGCAGCGTGGTGAGCCCGTCGATTCCCGGCAACCAGATATCCAGCACGATGACGTCGTACGCGCCCGTCGCCGCACGCTCCAGGCACTCTTCCCCAGACGCCGCCGTGTCCACGGCCAGCCCCTCGTCGGTTAGCACACCCGCGACCGACGACCGCACACCGGGTTCATCATCGACAACGAGAATTGAGGCCATGACGCGCGATTACCTACAGGGGCAGTTCAATCGTGAAGCGGGTACCGCGGGGCTGGTGGTCGGCGACCGTAATGCGTCCGCCATGCTCGCCAACAATCCGGCGCACAATCGCGAGTCCTAATCCGCTGCCCCGTCCCTTGGTGGAGTAGTACGGCAGGAACAGCTGTTCCCGATCCGACGCTGGCAGCCCCGGGCCATTATCCGCCACCCCGACGCGAACCACCCCGCCCGCCTCGTCCGTGACGGCCTCAAGCCACACCACGCCCTGACGGTCCATCGCTTCGATGGCATTGTCGACCAGGTTGATCAGCACCCGCTTCATCTGCTCGGGGTCGGCCTTGATGGTGAGCGCGTCTGGACCGGGCTGCACCTCGAACCGGACGCCGTCGACCACGCCGCGATACAGTGCCAGCACATCCTCAAAGAGGCGACCGACCGGCAGCGTCGCGACACGCGGCGCCGGCATGCGTGCGAACTGGGCGAACTCGTCGACCAGGCCCTTCAGCGACTCGACCTCCCCCGTAATCGTGGCCGTGCACTCCCGCACCAGCGCATCACGGGCCGGATCGAGACCGCTCAGCTGACGCCGCAGCCGGTCCGCCGACAGTTGAATGGGGGTGAGCGGGTTCTTGATTTCGTGCGCCAGGCGCCGGGCGACTTCGCGCCAGGCGGCCACCTTCTGCGCCCGCACCAGCGGCGTCACGTCGTCCACCACCAGGACGCAGCCGTCGTCGGTCCCCGCGGCGTCCGTCAGGGGCGTGACCACGGCGCTGAGATGCCGTTCGCTGCCGTCCTGCATCAGCTGCACTTCACCGGCCACGGTGTCCGCCGGGGCGCCAGTCCGTCGTGACAGCAGGCGACTGAGCGGCTCGAGCGCCGGGTGCCCGAACACGACGGACGCCGATGTGCCAACCACATCGGACTCGAGCGACAGCAACCGCTGCGCCGCCCGGTTGACGGTGGTGACACAGCCCTCCCGGTCGATGGACACGACGCCGGCAGCGATCCGCTCGACCACGGTCTCGATGTACCGCCGGCGTCGCTCACCGTCGGCATGCTGCTGTGCCACATCGCGCCCGGCGGCTTCCAGCTGCTGCCGCGACTGCGCCACATCGGCCGCCATCGCATTGAAGGCATCGACCATCCCCGCGAATTCGTCACTCGCGTCGATTTGAATGCGCTGGTGATAATGCCCGGCACTCATCTCGCGTGCCGCCAGGGAGAGCGCCTGCACCGGGCGGGTAATGCGCTTGGCGAGATACAGGCCCACCCAGGACGACCCGACCAGAATCAGCAGGGTCGCCATGATGAAGAACGACAGATAGACCCCCGCCAGTGGCTGCCGGAGCGCGCGCAATTGGGAGTAGTCCTCGTAGGCGGCCGTCAGCCGTTTGGCGCGCTGCGCGAGTCCTCCGGACAGGCGCTCGGAGACGACGACCACGCCACTGACCCGACCGCTGCGCGTCACCGGCTCGGCGACGCGCAGCCACTCGGCTCCGTCACGGCCCGGATCAATGACCCAGGGCCCGTCACTCGCGCCCTCCAGCGCCTGACGCGCCAGGCGCATCGGCTCCGCCGCCGCCTCGGGGCGTGCGTCACGGCCCGCGCCCACCGTGACCGCTGACTGCAACTGCATGGCGCCGCTGCTGGCGTCGGCGCGAAAGACATCGACACGGCGACTCCCGTCCGCGCCGGCATCCTGCTGAATCGCCTGACGCACGACCGGTCCATCGGCATCGACCGACACCATCGCCAGCCGCTGCGCCAGCCGACGCGCCTGGGCCCGCGTGTCCTGCTGGCGTTCTGCGTAGTAATCCGCTGCAATCCCGTTTGCCGAGGCGAGGATGTCGTCCATCGGTGTGGCAAACCAGCGGTCGACCGTCGTGAGCACGACACGGCTGCCGACCAGCAGCACGAGCAGAGCCGGCACCACCGTCAAGCCCAGCATCATCAGGACCAGCTTGGCGCGGAACCGCGCAAACGGCAGGCGACGCCGGCCCTCGATGAGCGACTTGATCACGTTGCGGCCCAGCAGAAACAGCAGGGCCAGCAGCATCGTGAAGTTGGTCACCGTCAGGGCGTATAGCACCCCCTCGGCCAGCAGGTCGGGCGCAAGCGTCGACACCCGCCCCTCGGCGACCACCAGACCGACGATGATGGCCACCAGCACTGCGATGCCCGCCAGAATCAGGCGGGGGTTATCACGAAACGGCCGACGTTCGACAGGGGCAGCCACAGTCGTGCGCCCGCTCAGTCCTTCGTCTTGAGCAAGTCGGTCAGTTCCGACATGAATTCTCCGATGTCACGGAAGTGTCGATACACCGACGCGAACCGGACGTAGGCCACCTTGTCGAGCCGCTTAAGTTCTTCCATGACGAAGGCCCCGACTTCCTGCGTGGCGATCTCACGGTCGGCGCGCTCCTGCAGCATCGACTCAGCCCGATCGGCCACATCCTCGATCGCAGCAAGACTGACAGGGCGCTTCTCGCAGGCCTTCAGCAGGCCCGCCATGAGCTTCTGCCGGTCGAAGCGCTCGCGGGTGCCATCCTTCTTCACCACCATGTAGGGGATTTCGTCAATCCGCTCGTAACTGGTGAAGCGCCGATGGCATTCGCCGTTCAGGCACTGGCGGCGGCGCCTGATGACGTCACCTTCCCGGCTCTCTCTGGAATCGACCACCTTGTCACCGATGTGACCGCAGTAGGGACACTTCATGGTTGCTCCTGCCTGTCTCCCGCCCCCGCCGGCTCGGACGTTCCGCGAATGATGCGCAGGTCCAGGCCGTCGCGCAGCGCGAAGCCCAGGCCGAGCACGACGGTCGGCACGGTGGACGTGGCATGCAGCACCAGTGCAGCCGCCACGGCCGCGTTGTTGTCGATACCGAACAGCGCCGTCGCCCCCAGGCGGAAGGCTTCGTGAAAGCCGCCCACCCCGCCCGGCGTCGGGACGGCCACTCCCACCACCAGCATGGCCATCAGGAGCCAGGTGCCCGGAAACGACATCTCGAGGGCAAAGGCCCGGCCGACCGCCCAGGTTTCGAGGCAGATAATCAGCCACAGCACCAGCGACCAGCCGATGGCCGCCAGCAGGCGCGAGGGCCGACGCAGCACCGCACAGCCATCCGCCAGTCGTCGGATGACTGATTCCATCAGCCACGCCACGCGCGCCGGGAGCACCCGATTGGCCCAGAGGAACAGGCGCTGCATCCACGCCTCGTGCCCTCCCAGGGCATACAGCACGACCAGGGCTGCGACGCCGAGCGGGGCGGCTGTCAGTCCTCCGACGCGCACGGCCGACAGCACGGCCGACTCTCTGGTGCGCAGGTCCTCGGCCAGCAGCACCAGCGCCGCCGCCAGCAACCCGAGAATGGCTACCAGATCCAGCAGACGCTCGAGCAGGATGGTCGCGAAGGTGGCGGTTGGATTCAGTCCCTCCCGCCGCGCCAGCAGATAGGGACGCAGGACTTCACCGGCCCGGGCTGGCAGCACGGACGAGGCGCCGAATCCGATGAGCGTCGTGGCGAACGCGGTGCGGAAACGGGTGGGTCCGAGCGGGGCCAGCAGATACTGCCAGCGCTCGGCCCTGACGACAAAGGACAGGACCACGAGCAGCACCGCCCCGACCAGATACCCCCGATCGGCCGTCAGCAGCGCGGCCCGGACACCGTCCCAGTCGGCATTGCGGAGAAAGAGCCACAGCAGCAGCGCCGCCAGGCCCACACCCAGCAGCGTGCGGAAGAAGGAGCGCACGACGCCCCAT
>JBIIDF010000242.1:0-4706 GCA_044238535.1 Vicinamibacterales bacterium | reverse complement strand
CGAGACGGTGGCCGGAGCAAATGCTGCAATCATGATCAACGGGAAGTGTAGAGTACAGCCATGACTGAACGCATCCCGGCCATCAAGGTGCTGCTCCTGCCGAAAGATACCAACCAGCTCGGCACCATCTTCGGCGGAGTGATTCTGTCCCATATCGACCTGGCCTCGGCGGTGGAAGCGCGCAAGGTGGCGCCGCACCGATACGTCACTGCCGCGATGCGCGAGGTGGAATTTCACGCACCGGTGTTCGTGGGCGACCTTGTGAACTTCTACACCGAGACGCGGCGCGTGGGGCGCACGTCTGTCACCGTCTGGGTCGAGGTGGAGGCAGAGCGCTGGAGCGCCGGGCACCGCGGCGAGCGCGTGAAAGTGACGGAGGCAGAAGTCGTGCTGGTGGCCGTCGACGCCACCGGACAGCCCATCCCGGTCGCACCCGACGGACTTCCCACCGGGAACAGCCCGGATTTTTCTTAACTTCCGCGAGCGGCAACGCTATTCTGACCTTTCGACGATGAGCACACTCGCCAGCCCTCGCCTCAACACCGGAGTCGCGCACGGCACGACGCCGTGGACCACCACCGACGCCACCGACCTCTACGACGTGCCCAGATGGGGCCAGGGCTACTTCTCGGTCAGTCCGGAAGGCACGATGCTCGTCCATCCCACGAAGGAGCCGGCCCGCGCCATCGACCTCAAGCGGCTGGTGGACCGCCTGCAACTGCGCGGCCTGTCGGTGCCGATTCTGATTCGCTTCACCGACATGCTGCAGCATCGCCTCGGTGAGATTCACGGGGCGTTCCAGCAGGCCATGACGCAACACCAGTATCAGGGCCGCTACTGCTGCGTCTATCCCATCAAGGTCAACCAGCAGCGACAGGTCGTTGAGGAGGTGCTCAAGTTCGGGGCCCAGTACGGATTCGGCCTCGAGGCAGGCAGCAAGCCCGAACTGCTCGCAGTCGCGGCGCTGGCCACCAATGACACGCCCATCATCTGCAACGGCTTCAAGGACTGGGAATTCATCGAGATGGCGCTCCTCGCCCAGAAGATGGGGCGCAACATCATTCCGGTCGTCGAGAAGTACACCGAGCTGGACATGATTCTCGAGTATGCCGAGAAGGTCGGGGTGCGTCCCACCATCGGCATGCGCGTGAAGCTGGCCGCCAAGGGGTCGGGCCGCTGGCAGTCCTCAGGCGGCTACCGATCGAAATTCGGGCTGACCGTCACCGAAATCCTGCGCGGACACGAGGAGCTGAAGCGGCGCGGGATGGGCGACTGCCTGAAGCTGCTGCACTTCCACTTGGGCAGCCAGATCACCCATATCCGCATCATCAAGAACGCCCTGAATGAAGCGGCGCGCATCTATTGCGACCTCGTGAAGGACGGGGCCGGCCTGCAGTACATGGACGTCGGCGGCGGGCTCGGCGTCGACTATGACGGTTCGCAGACCAACTTCGAGTCGTCCATGAACTACACACTCGAAGAGTACGCGAACGATGTGGTGTACCACATCCAGACCGTCTGCGACGAGGAGGGCGTGGCCCACCCGACCATCGTCTCCGAGAGCGGACGGGCGGTGTCGGCGTACCACAGCATGCTGATCTTCAACGTGCTCGGCACCAGTGGCTTCGGGGCCGAGACGGTGCCCGATGCCGTGCGTGACGATTTTGAGCAGCCCCTCATCGACCTGATGGAAACGCATCAGTCGGTCACGCAGCGTAACGCGCTCGAGGCCTATCACGATGCGCAGCAGGCCCTCGACATGGCCATGAACCTGTTCAGCGGCGGCTATCTGCCGCTCGAGCAGCGCGCGCACGCCGAAAACCTCTACTGGGCCATCTGCGAGAAAATCCGCAAGCTCACGCACAGCATGGACGAGGTGCCCGAAGACCTGCAGCAGCTCGAGGAGCTGCTGTCAGATACGTACTTCTGCAACTTTTCGCTGTTTCAGTCGATTCCCGACAGCTGGGCCATCAAGCAGCTGTTTCCCGTGATGCCCATCCACCGGCTCAACGAGGAGCCCACGAATCACGCCGTCATCGGCGACATCACCTGCGACTCGGACGGCAAGCTCGATCAGTTCATCGACCGGCGCGATGTCAAAAAAACGGTGCGCCTGCATCGCTTCAATGGTGAGCCGTATTACCTCGGCGTCTTCCTGGTCGGCGCCTACCAGGAAATCCTGGGCGACCTGCACAACCTGTTCGGCGACACCCACGCCGTGCATGTGAGCCTCGCCAACAACGGCGAAGATGGGGCACGCGTCGAGCACATCATCAAGGGCGATACCGTGCGCGAGGTGCTCAAGTACGTCGAGTTTGACTCGGAGAACCTGATGGGCAAGCTGCGACGCGATGTGGAAGCCGCGGTCAACGCCTCCCGCATGGAAGACCAGCAGGCCGGACGCCTGCTGCGCTTCTATGAGGAGGCGCTGATGGGCTATACCTACCTGGAAGATCCGAACGCCTGACCAGGCCGGGCTTACGCCCGGCTGGCCCTGCGCTTCATCTCTAAGAACCTCCGCACGGTGCGGTCAAACCGCTCCTGCAGCGGCTTGCGTTCCTCGTCGGCCAGCGGTCCCAGCCGATTCCACGCCGCCTGGGCGGCACGCACTTCCTGTTCGGCCGCACGCTGACGGGCGTCCTCCGCCTGCCGCGCGGCGCCGCCGCCGCCCATGGTATTCGCGGCCAACGCCTCGCGCCACTGACGGGCGAGCAACTCGGCCGGCGACAGGGCCTGCGCCGGCTCGACGGTCTCGGTCGGCAGCAGCTTCTCCACCTTCGCAATCAGCCGGGTCATACGGTCGCGCGTAGCGGTCGGGTCGAGATCCGTGCCGGCAAAGGCGTCCGGCCACCGGGTCACCAGCGTCAGCAGTGCCGCGTTCACGCGGTCAGCCAGCGGCGCCAGCACATGCCTCGGCAGTTCGGGCGCCTGCACCCAGCGGGCACGGGCAGCCTGCACGTGCGCGAACAGATCCGCCGGTGCAGACGTCTGGTCGTCCGTGGACACCAGGGCCTCGAGCTCGGCCACGGCCGTCTCGCGGTCAGCGACCTTGCCCTGCAGCGCCACCTGGTCACGGTTCTTGAACCGTTCGAAGAATACGTCGCACGCTCCGCGGAAGCGTTCCCAGATGGCCTCGGACTTCGAGCGCTTGACCGGCCCGATCCCCTTCCATTCGATCTGGAGCTGCTTGATGCGCGATGCCGCTTTTTCCCAATCGGACGACTGCGACAACTGCTCGGCTTCGCTCACGAGCGCTTCCTTGCGCCGGAGGTTCTCGGTCCAGTCATTTTTCCGCTGCTTCAGGTCCTCCTGGCGGCGGGTGAAGAACGCATCACAGGCCGCACGGAACCGCTCCCACAGGGCGCGCTCGCTGCCACGGGTCACCGGCCCAATCGCCTTCCACTCGGCCTGCAGGGCCTTGATGGCCTCGGCGGTCTTCACCCAGTCCGTCGAATCCTTCAGTGCCTCGGCCTTGTCGGCCAGGGCAACCTTGCGCGCCTGATTCTCGGCGCGCTGCACCTGCTGCTGGGCGAAGAAGTCCTTGCATTTCTCGTACACCTGGTCCTGCGCGGCCTTGAACCGTGTCCACAGGGTCGTGGCCTGCGACCGGGGCGCTGCCGCCACGGGCTTCCATCGCTCCTGCAGCTGCTTCATCTCGGTACCGGCCTTCTCGGGCTCGGTGTCGGCCACTGCGATCAGCGCCTCCATCTTGGCGCAGAGTTCTTCCTGCACCTGCACGTTCGCCCAGCGCTTCCACTCTTCGCCTTCGCGGAGCTCCTGGATGCGCGGTGCCAGACTCGTCCGCACAGCCTGCAGGCGCACGGTCAGGTCATCGCGGTCCTGCTTCGCGGGCAGCGGCCCCATCGTCCCCATAGCCAGTTTGATGGCCTTCATGAGATCGTCGGCCGCCTTGAGCGTGAGCGCCTCGGCGCCCGCACGTGCCTCGAGGTCGGCGACCAGCGCCTGCAGACGCTGAAGGTTCTGCTGCTGTTCACCGGCCTTCGACTCACGGAGCGCCTGTTCACGGCCCTCGAATACGGCCGCCACGGCGTCGTAGCGCGTCACCAGCGCCGGGTCGAGGTCGAGCACGCGCGCGGCCGCCTGCCACTGCTTCCGGAGCGCGAACCACTGGGTGCGGGCCGTGGCGTGGTCCTCAACCGCCAGCAGCGCCTCAATCTCGGGCACCAGCGTCGGCACCCGGTCGGCCATCTCACGCGCACGCTCGTGGCGCTCGTGCCGCTTCTCTGCAGCCGCGCAGGCCTCATCGAAGCGGCGCTGCACCTCGCCTGCCCACGTGGAGGGCATCGCTGGCATCGCCTCCCACGCGGCGCGGGCCGACATCACGCCGTCGGGAACCGCTGCCCCCTGCAGCTGTTCCACCCGGGCGCACACCGCCGCGCGCTCGGCCTGCTCGTGCTCGCGGGCCAGCCGCGCGCGTTCCGCCTCGAGTCGCGCCACATCGTCTGCGGCAATGCGGTCGCGCACGACCGACGAGGCCACCTCGAACGCATCGACGATGGCCGGTTCGATATCGGCATCGGCCAGCAGCTCGACCCAGGCGACGCGTGCACCGGCATACCCGTCGCGCACGGCGCCGGGGTCCGACTCGGACTGGAGCTGCACCATCTGCCCCACGAGCAGGTGCGCCTGTGCCTGGTCGGCGTCCTTGTAAGCCACGGCCGGCGCTTCGACGACAGAAGCAGCCG
>JBIIDF010000241.1:0-4714 GCA_044238535.1 Vicinamibacterales bacterium | reverse complement strand
GTCACCACCGGACGACGCGGGGCCCTGTACGGCATCGGCCTCGGCATCGCGCTGGCGTTGGTCTACTGGACGATGATTTCCGTCTGCGCGGCCCTGGGGGCCAGCGGGGTCATGACTCCCCTGCTCGCCGCATGGGCGCCGAATCTGCTGTTCGGCGCAGCCGGTCTGGCCATGCTGCTGACGGTCCGGACCTGACGATGACTGACGAGATTCCTGGTAAGCGCAGCACGATTCGCGCGGTCGTCGCGGCGACGTCTCTGGTCAGCGCGCTCATTGTGATCCTGATCGGCTTCGCCCTGCTCATCACCACCATCCAGCGCGGCACGCCAACACCGGACGGCATGCGGCTGTCGCTCGGGGTGCTGGGCGTGGGGGGCGGCCTGCTGGCGACCGGTATCGCGCTGATGATCTGGGAGACCGCCGAACGCTACAACCTGCCGAAGTAACGGCGTGCCGCGTCAGGGAACGCGACGTTTGCCAGCGGCCGCATGATAAATCAGCAGGTGGCCCTGGTGCGTCGGACGATGGTTGACGGCGTCCACGACCAGCAGGATGCGGTCGATGCGTCCGAGTGGCGGGGCACCCGAGGCCTGTCCGATCGGCCGGAAGGCGTCGATGGGGATCTCGTACTCGCGGTCGGTCTCATCAATGTAGACACTGCTGCCCCACCGCTCTCCGTCCGCCGAGGAGCTCGGGTGCCGGAGCTGCACCGAGAGTCGCATCGGCTGGTCGGCTCTGGCGCGCAGCAGCAGCCGGTCGGTGCCGGTCAGGTCGAGCGATTCGAACACGAGTGCGGCATACGGCGCTGGCGAGTCAGGGGAGAGGGCGAAATCCCATCGGCCCGATTCATGGCCGTCGGTCACCACGCGTGCCTGCCAGTCACTACGCGACCCGGGCGACCGTTCCGGGACCGCTGCGCCTACCGGTAACCCCATCGCGACGACGTCAGGCGACGGCGGGATCACCCCCGCGCTGCGATGACTGGCATACATATCGAGGTAGACGGGATTGGTGACCATCCACGGCATCGGGGGGACCCCATGGGATGTGGGAACCGTGGCCTCCAGCCGCCAGACACTGGGCACCGATGGCACATCGAGGGTGAAGGTGTGTCGGTCTGTCGAGTACCACGGTTCGCCATTGCGGTACAGCATGAGCTGCGTGCCCGGAGGTCCATGCACTCGTGCCTCGGCGACGACGGGTCCATCGATGGGCAGAATGCCTCCGATGTCGGCCTTCCAGGACCCGCTGGTCAGTCGGAACTCGGTGGTGCCGCCATCCGACAGGCCATCGAGGACCGTGTAGACACGGCCTCGGGCGATCCCAGACAGAATGAGACGCGCGTCGGTGTCGGCATCGCCGCTGAGCGGGCGCTCGGGAACGATTCGCGTTGAGAACGTCTGAAACGATGCGCCGTACGAAGGTACCGGCCACTGCCACCAGGAGTCCTGGCCCGGTGTGTGGTCTCGAAGTCCGAGACGGGCATGCGCGTCCGCGCCTGCGAGTCCCACCACCCCGGCGTGCTGGGCCATGGCGTCCCAGCGTTCGAGGGTCTGCGCGGGCCGGTCGAGCAAGGCCGCGAGTGTCTGACTGGGGCCGAGAGGATACGTGAGGAGCATCCGCCCGAGGGCACCGACAAACTCGTCGCGCCACTCGCTATCGGCATTCAGCCACTCGATACCCTCCACCGGCACTGTCCAGTCGCGCCACCTGAGAGATTCGCGGGGCGAGTCGGGATGGGCGGCGACCGCCATGCCCCCGAGCCGATGAATGTCTTCCACAACGGCACGTGCCGGCCCGGCCAGTGGGTATGGGGATGGCCTCATGCCCAGCGCGACCACATGGCCGTCAGCCGTATTGATCTCGACGGCGCTGATGCAGAGAACGCCGTTCAGATAACGAGGGGCAGGTGCGCGCGTGCCATCGCCGTGGTCGGTCAGAATCACGACCTCGAGGCCACTGGCCGCTGCGGCCGCAGCAATCGTCTCTACCGAACCGCTGCCGTCAGACTCGAGCGAGTGCACGTGATAGGCGGCCCGCACGTGCCTGGGCTGGGGATGCCCTGGAGCCTCTTCGACGCGAAGGGGCTTGGCCGGGCGGATCCCATAAATCGCGGCTGCCGAGGCCACCACGGCGACGGCGAGAGTCATGCGTGCAATCGGGCGTGTCACGGGCGTGGGTGACTTCGATCATACAGGGCGCGCAGACGCGCATCCTGCACGTGGGTGTAGATCTGGGTGGTCGACAGATCGGCGTGGCCCAGCATCAGCTGGATCGCCCTCAAGTCGGCGCCGTGCTCGAGGAGATGCGTGGCGAACGAGTGGCGCAACACATGGGGGCTGAGGCGCGCGGCGAATCCGAGGGGGTGCGCATAGGTCTTGAGCACCTTCCAGAAGCCCACACGCGTCATGCCGGAGCCTCCCCGGGCGTTCACGAACAGTCGGGGGGATGTCCGGCGTCCAAGCAAGGCCGGACGTCCACGCTCTGCGTAGGCCACCAACCACCTGGCAGCTTCGTCGCCGATTGGCACCAGCCGCTCCTTTCGTCCTTTTCCCAACGTCGTCATCAGACCATCTGCGAGGTTGAGGTCTGCCGGGCGCACATTCACGAGTTCAGACACGCGAAGGCCGGTCGCGTACAGCAGTTCGATCATCGCCCGGTCACGGAGCCCGCGTGGGGTGGTGACGTCCGGTGCGGCCAACAGAGCGTCGACTTCGTCCACGGACAGTACCCGAGGCAGTGCCCGCCGGGTGCGTGGTGACCGGACGTCATCCATCGGACTGGCGTCACGATGTCCGCGCCGCACCAGAAAACGATAGAAGGACCGCAAACAGGATACGAGACGGGCCACGGACCTCGGCGACCGACCACTGCCCATCACGTCACGCAGAAAACGGTCAACGGCTTCTCGCTCGAGGCGTGTGGGGTCGAGGGCTTCTCCGGCGGCCCACTCACCCAGGATGGCCAGGTCATGGGCGTAGGCCTCGACGGTGTGGGACGACAGGCGTCGCTCGACGTCGAGGTGCAGGAGGAACTGGTCGATGCCTGCCATCTCATCACAGCGTACTGCATCGTGGATTGACAGCACTCAGGTCCGGCACTAGCATCGTGAAGATCGTCCCGCTGATGCCCACCCATTCCAAATGGCACGCGCTGCCAACCGAGGCGGTCAACCCCGCGTCCCTGAGCATCGACAAACTCAGTCCCACCGGCATCATCGACCTCATGCTCGCCGAGGACCGCAAGGTGATTGCGGCGGTCCAGAAGGAGCGCGATCGGATTGCGGCTGGAGCCGACATCATCGCCAGAGCCCTGCGCAAGGGGGGGCGCGTGGTGTTTGTGGGCGCAGGCACAAGCGGTCGTCTGGGAATTCTCGAGTCTGCCGAAATGCCACCGACGTTCGGGACCGACCCCACGCTGGTGCAGGCGATCATGGCGGGCGGCAAGAACGCGATTTTCAAGGCCCGTGAAGGTGCCGAAGACAGCTACGAAGACGGTGTCCGTGCCATTCACCGGTTTGTGCCGACGCGCAAAGACGTCGTAATTGGCGTCTCGGCCAGTGGGATGACACCGTTTGTGCGCGGGGCGCTCACCTGTTCACGGAACGCCGGGGCCCATATCATTTTTGTCACGTGCGACCCCCGCACCGAGTTGCAGACGTTTGTCGATATCGTCATCGCGCCTGCCGTCGGTCCCGAAGTCATTGCCGGTTCGACACGCCTCAAGGCGGGCACGGCCACGAAACTCGTGCTGAACATGCTGTCCACCGGGGCCATGGTGCTGGTGGGCAAGACGTACGGCAACCTCATGGTCGATGTGCGGATCGGTTCGGAGAAGTTGCGAGACCGCGCACGCCGCATCCTGCACGTGGCCACCGGCATCGATGCCGACGAGGCCGAAAAGCTGCTGAAGCGTGCCAAGGGTAACGTGAAGGTGGCGATTGTGATGCAGAAGACAGGGCTGCCCTACAGTCGCGCTGCTGCGCGCCTGCGGCGGGCACACGACCTCATTCGCGACGCCATCGGCGAGGACATCGAGCCGCGTCTGCGTTCCCTGCTCAAGGGCTAGGCGCCGGCGGCATCCCGGTCCAGCCACAGGGTCACGTCCGGATGGCACTGCAGGAGTGAGGCAGGGACCTGTGTCGTCACCTCGCCGGAACGCAGCCGTGCCACGGCGGCGGCCTTCGCGGGCCCGGTGGCAATCAACATGATGCGCCGCGCACGGAGAATCGTGCCGACGCCCATGGACAACGCCTGCCGCGGCACCCAATCCATCACATCGCCGAACCAACGGGCGTTGGCAAGCCGCGTGGAGGCCTCCAGCGTTGTCACGTGTGTCCGTGCCTGCAGCACACTCGATGGTTCGTTGAACCCGATGTGCCCGTTGCTGCCGAGTCCGAGGACTGCCACGTCGATTCCACCCGCCTCCGCAATCGCTCGCTCGTAGCGCGCACACTCATCGTCGAGGTCGGTCGCACATCCGTGGAGGAACTCGATCCGCTCGGGTCCGATGTGGGCCGGATGAAACAGTTCGCGGTTCATGTAGGCGCGGTAACTGGCCGGATTGTGCGTGTCCACCCCGACAAATTCGTCGAGATTGAAGGTGCGCACCTGTCGCAGCACGCCTGGCTCCGCGATGCTCGTGCGGCGGAGTGCCGCATACATCGGCAGGGGCGTCGCCCCAGTGGGGAGCGCCAGTGCCAGTGCCGGGTGAC
>JBIIDF010000240.1:0-4727 GCA_044238535.1 Vicinamibacterales bacterium | reverse complement strand
AATGAGTTGACGGAGGTATTGACGCACTGCAGGGCCGCAGGGGCCGGGGTGTCGCAGGTCACGGTGCCGTCGGCAGCAATGGCTCGAATGGAGGAGCCTGCCACACACGTTCCGCTCACCCGACGCTGGGGGAGTGCCGGTGTGGGCACCGCCGCGCCCCCACCAGGACCGCCAAACACCAGTGTCCCTGTCAGGCCCCCGTTATCGCTCCACGTGCCGCTGAATGCCGCCCTCCATTTCGCCCCTACGATAGTGCAAGGCTGGCACAACAGACCTCTGGGTTGTCACGCTGATACGGCCCGCATTGAACGGAGATGGACAGCGTCAGCGACCTGCCGGGTGTCTTCGGGCCAGGGATGGCTGGAACTGACCGCCCCGGTTTCTTTGGACCACTGAGCACCGGCGAATGGCCGGCACCGGCACCGGACCTACCACCGCGAGGCAGTGGCCAGTGTGAGGCAGCCCGCGAACGGTGTGACGTCTTCCTCTGACTCCGGGCCGCGGGTTGACGATGCGCGCTCGACGACCACGACACGGCTGGCGCTGCCGAAGTGCTCGTCGGCCACCATCACACCGTAGTGTTTGAGCGACGCAAGAAGCTGTGCGTCGAAGGTCTTCGGCACATCATCGAACCGGAAGCCCAGATACACCAGCACGCGCGGATACGCGTCGAGCGCGCGCAGGCCCGTGGCGGCATCACACACCGACGCACGCGTCGCGTGTCCCACTTCGAGCACGGGGAGGCCATTCTCGAGAATGTCTCCGCTCGCCGCCGACGCCGAGACGGCGCCGCGTCCGTACCACCACACGGCCGGCAGTCCGAGATGCGTCGTCACCAGCGCGTCGCCGGGGCGTTGCGCTGCGAGCAGCCATGCGATCGCGGCGCGGTCGTCGAGGGCGTGGTTATCGGTGGCGCGTGCGAGTATCCCGATCTCCTGCGTACCGCGACGGACGACGTCGACGCTGACGAGGGCGCCCACGGCACCGAGCACCATCGCGGCCGCCGTGGCTGCGGCGGATCGGCTGAGTCTCGCAGGTCGTCGGGCGAGCGTTTCGGCGCGGTCGACGAGCAGCGCCCATCCGAGATAGGCGGCCGGCACCGTCCACAATGAGAGGCGCTCGAAGAGCGGCACGACGCCAAGCGCGCCCAATGCGCCGGCCGACAGCGGCACGCCCGCCGCGAGCGCACCAAGCAGGCGATGGCGTGTCAGCAGCCAGCCCGCCGCGGCCGCGAGCCACGCCCACGCGCCGAGCGAACTGCCGACCGGCTTGGCGGCTAGCGAGGGGAGGCTGCGGGCGATGAAGATCAGCCGATCAGCGAGCGACGCGCGGGGGGATGGCAGGGCGAACGCCCAGTAGCCCTGAAGATACGAGCTGCCTTGCGTGTACCGGAGCGACACGCCGTAGCACGCGGCAAACGATGCGACCCACGCGAGGCCAGGGGCTGCGGTCTGCGCGGCCCCGGTCCATCCGTGATGACGCCACGCAGCGGCGACGAGCACCGCTGCACACGCGGGTGTGACGAAGATCGCGCCGTTGGCGAACCAGAGTCCGACCGCGGCGACGCCCCACCATACGAGCATCCGCCGGCGCCAGTCGTGTGAACCCGCTCGCGACAGGCCTTCGACAGACCACGCGGCCATCGCCGGCAGCACCAGCGCCCAGCACGCGTCCGCGGAGTAGGGTTTCAGCTCGGTGGCGTGATACGCCAGCCAGGGGCCGGTGCCGACGAGCACGACGAACAGGGTGCCCGAGGCTGCGCCGAGCCAGCGACGCGCGATCGCTGTGGCCGCCCCGATCGTTGCAAGGCCAAATGCCAGCGGCACGACTCGCAGGGCACGCTCGGCCTCACCGAACGCCACGAGCGCGGTCCGTTCCGCAACGAGCCAGCCAAGCGGTGCCGACTGCCCGAGCCACAGACCACCGCCGAGGTCCAGCATGCCGCGCGCACGGACGTTGATCGCGGCCATCTCCTCGTCCAGCCAGAATGGCAACCCGCGGACCCACAGGACGACGAGCGCAAGGGCCATGGCGATGGCCACCGCCACGCGCGGATCGCTGCGAACAATCGCACGTCGCATGCCCTGCCTGATGGCGCGCATGTCGGCCGCGAGGCCGTGGCTGGATGTCGCGCAGAAGACGAAGGCCGAGATTGCGGCGAGGAGGGCCGACGCGAGCCATCGGCGTGAGGACACACGCAGGCCCGCAATCTCGACGACGAAGCCGCCGGAGATGGCCACTGCGACGGTCCAGACAGTGGCGGCGATACTGAGACCGAGGAGAATCCAGCGGGTCCGAGTCACGGGGCGAGCATCCGGCGCCAGTATACCGAGGCGCTGACCCTGACATGGTGAAACGGAGGGCCAGGATTGCGCTGCGGTTCTGGTCCTCAGCGTCTGCGCTGCACCGATGTCGCGATTGGACCGGGGGTAAGGGTCCGCCTCGTTCGCCGCCCGTGGTCCCCAGTGTTGGAGACATGGGGGAGACGGCTGCCGCCCGCGCGTGCCTTGGCGGTCGTGAGACCGGACGAGACATCTCCCGCCCCGCCGACCTTCGGGCCGACGGGGCAGGATGCCGCCCATGATGGGCTAGCGCTGCTGGGCTACCTGGCGCATCAGCGTTTCAACGAGCGCCCTCAGCTCGGCCAGTTCCGCGGACTGGCTCGCCATCTGCGTCGCCTGAGCGGCACGCGCCTGCTCAAGGCGCTCGACCGTCGCGGTCAGCACGTCGGTCCGGCGGTCGGCGGCCTGGAGGGCGGCGATGAGAATGCCGCTGACATCGCCCGAGTTCAACGTCACATCCGTGCCGATGGAGCCCACGCCGTCATGTCCGAAGCGCGCAAAGAAATCCTGCGCCATAGGTCCGTAGTGGCGGAACTGCGTGGCGTCGTGGCCGATGTAGTTCCAGCTGGTGATCTCGAGCGTCCGCAGCTTGCGCAGCACGTCGTCGCCATCGACCGGACGGAAGCCTTCCTTCTTGGTGCGGTCAGAGCTCGCGGTGAAGGCCACCTGCCCGGTAATCGAGGTGACGCTGCTGTTGCCCAGGCGGATGGTGTTGCTCGTGAGCACCGTTGCTCCGTAGCCAATGGCTGTGGTGTTGGACAGATCACTTTGGTTTACAGCCGGACCACTGTTGGCGCCCACCGCTGTGTTGTTGGCCCCTGTCCCGTTCTCGCTGAGGGCCTGTCGCCCTATGGCCGTGTTTCCGGAACCAGTGGTGTTCACCCGGAGGGCGTCGTTGCCCAACCCCGTGTTGTACGACCCCGTGGTGGTGCCGCCGAGCGCCGAATCTCCGAGCCCTGTGTTGTAATTGCCCGTGGTGTTGTTCGCGAGCGCCTGGTTACCCGTGGCCGTGTTCCTGAGGCCACTGGTGTTGCCATTCAGGGCCATGTATCCCGACGCCGTGTTGTCCTGACCCGTGCTGTTCTGCCCAAGCGCCCCGCGGCCTGTCGCCGTGTTGTTGTGGCCCGTGGTATTGCCGTAGAGCGCCCCGAACCCCAGCCCGGTGTTGTAGTTGCCCGTGGTGTTGTTCGCGAGCGCCGATGCGCCTGTCGCCGTGTTGTACCGGCC
The DNA here is from genome assembly GCA_044238535.1 of Vicinamibacterales bacterium. Lineage (GTDB taxonomy): Bacteria > Acidobacteriota > Vicinamibacteria > Vicinamibacterales > UBA2999 > VFZN01. The sequence continues at coordinate 1,158 of JBIIDF010000240.1, read as the reverse complement.
CGTGGTGTTGCCCGCCAGCGCAGACGAGCCCATCGCCGAGTTTTCCGCACCGGTGGTGTTGGCGCCCAGCACCCCGACGCCGAGCCCCGTGTTGTAGGTGCCCGTGGTGTTACGCTCGAGTGCAGCGGCACCCATCGCCGTGTTGTGCGAGCCCGTGTTCGTGAGGCTGAGTGCGTTGTAGCCTATCGCGGTGTTGAGGATGCCCGTGGTGTTGACGGGGAGCGCTCGATAGCCCGTAGCCGTGTTCCCATAGCCCGTGGTATTGGCATACAGCGCAGAAGCACCCAGACCCGTATTGTACGACCCCGTGGTGGTGTTGGAGAGCGTCGAATCCCCGAGCCCCGTGTTGTACGTACCCGAGGCGATGCCATTAAACGAATACGGTCCGATGACCACGTTTCTCAGGCCGGCACGGGCGCCCGTCACCGCGCCGATCGCAATCTTGTCGACCGTGACACTAGCGTCAGCGAGTTCCGTCGACGTGATGCTGCCGGCGGCAACGGTCCCGAGGTCATCGGTTTCGCAGGTGACGGCACCATTCGCCGCGATCACGCGAATCGACGACCCTGCGGCGCAGCTGCTGCTGACGCGCGCCTGCACGCTGGAGGTATCGATGGCGGCGGCTGTGACGGCGGCCGCAGCCAGTTTGGCGGTCGTCACGCTGCCATCCGCCAGTCCCGCGGAGGTGACGGCACCGCTGGACAGCTTCGCGGTCGTCACTGCGCCCGCTGCCAGCTTGGCGGTCGTCACGCTGCCATCCGCAATGCTTCCGCCCGGTCCGACCAGCGACACGCCTGGAACGGGCCACGCGCCGCTGACCTTCGGACCGTAGAGCGTGCTGGCGGTGGTGTCGAGATAGAAGTCGCCATTGGTGCCCAGCTCGTTGCCGGGGGCACCCGACCCGTTCAGCACGGTCTTTCCCGCAGGGCCTGTGGCCCCGGTGGCACCGGCCATCCCAGTCAACCCCTGCGGGCCGGTGGCCCCTTGCGGTCCTGTGGTCCCCGTCGCGCCACTGGCTCCCTGGGGGCCCGGTGCTCCGCTTGCTCCCTGAGGCCCCGTGTAGCCCAGCGGTCCCGTGGCGCCGGTGCTGCCAATAGGGCCGACCGGCCCCTGCGGTCCGGTCGCCCCGGTGGCGCCCGTCGCCCCCGGGGAGCCACC
>JBIIDF010000028.1:0-16620 GCA_044238535.1 Vicinamibacterales bacterium | reverse complement strand
CATAGCGATGAAACGTCTTCATGCTGTCGAGTGCCGCCGGGGTCAGCACCTTGCCTCGGTCAGGGCGATACGACGCATCCCACGTGAGCTCGGGCACCATCCAGTCATTCATGCCGATATCGAGGTCGCTCATGAAAAAGACCGGGGTCTGGTAGCGATCCGCCAGGTCGAAGGCCTGCACCATCATCTCGAACGCCTCACGCGGGTCGGCCGGGTACACGCACAGGTGGCGCGTGTCCCCGTGCGAGGCGTAGGCGCACAGCAGCAGGTCGCACTGCTGCGTCCGCGTCGGCAGCCCGGTGGATGGACCGGCCCGCTGCACATCGGCGATGACGGCCGGCACTTCCGCATAGTAGGCAAACCCGACAAATTCGCTCATCAGGGAAATGCCGGGACCCGAGGTGGGCGTGAACGCACGCGCCCCTGCCCACGATGCCCCGAGCACCATGCCGATGGCCGCCAGTTCGTCTTCGGCCTGCATGATCGCAAACCGCTGTCGCCCCGTCTCCGGTTCCACACGGTAGCGCTCGCAGAAGGCCCGGAAGGCCTCCATCAGCGAGGTCGACGGGGTGATCGGATACCACGCCCCGACGGTCGCGCCGGCATAGACCGCGCCCAGCCCTGCGGCCGTATTGCCGTCAATCAGAATGTGCCCCTTCGTCGCATCCATCCGTTCCAGACGAATCGGGAGGGGACAGGCACACTGCGCCTGCGCATAGTCGTACCCCAGGGCCAGCGCCCGGTCGTTTGACGCGATGAGCGCCGGCTTCTTTCCGTACTTTTCTCGGATGAGGGCCCGAATCTCGTCGAGGTCAATCGCCAGCAGTGCCGCAAGGACGCCGGCATAGGCGATGTTCTTCATCAGAATGCGCTCGCGGACCCCGCCAAACGCGTCGTTGCACAGGGCCGCCAGCGGCACGCCCAGGTAGTGCACATCGTCCCGCTGCAGCGACGCCTCGAGCGGCCAGGTCGAGTCGTAGAGCAGCCAGCCCCCGGATTGCACCTCGGCCACATCCTTGGCGTATGTCGCGGGATTGAGCGCGACCATCAGGTCGAACCGCGACGAGCGGCCGGTGTATCCGCGGTGGTTGACCCGGATCTCGTACCAGGTGGGCAGGCCCTGAATGTTCGAGGGGAAGACGTTCTTGCCGGTAACGGGTACGCCCATCCGGAAGATCGCCTGCATGATGAGGCCATTGGCGCTGGCCGACCCCGTACCGTTGGCCGTCGCAATCTTGAAGGCGAAGTCGTTGACCTGGCTCATCGGCCCACCGCCTCAAGCGGAATGAACGACACGCCGGCCATCGGTTGCTGCAGCACAAACTTGCGCATGTCCCAGGCGTAGGTCGGGCAGCGCTCGGCACACAGCCCGCAATGCAGACAGATGTTTTCGTCCTTCACCATGATGCGGCCGGTCTGCGTCAGCGGGCCCGAGGTGAACAGTGCCTGGTCGGTCTCGGTCGCGGGGGCCTTGAGCCGCGAGCGCAGGGTCTCGAGCGGGGTCTCCTGGACCAGTGTCAGGCAGTCGGTCGGACAGATATCGATGCACGCATCACACTCGATGCACAGCGAATCGGTGAAGTGCGTCTGCACGTCGCAGTTGAGGCAACGCTCGACTTCCCGCCGGGTCTGCTCTTCGGTGAAGCCCTGCTCCACTTCAATCGACATCGTCGCAAAGCGCGACGACAGGTCGACGTGCGTCATTTTCTGGCGGGCCACGGGGCTGTAGTTGTTGCTGTAGGCCCACTCGTGCAGGCCCATCTTGGTGCTCGACAGCGTGAAGCCGGGGGCCGGGCGTTCGGTGACCGGCACGCCCTGGCAGAACTGGTGAATGGAAATCGCCGCCTGATGGCCGTGCGCCACCGACCAGATGATGTTGCCCGGCCCGAAGGCGGCATCGCCGCCGAAGAACACGCCATCACGCGTCGACATGTGGGTCACCCGGTCGACCACCGGCACCTCCCACGCGTCGAAGGCAATGCCCAGATCGCGCTCAATCCACGGGAAAGCGTTTTCCTGGCCGATGGCCACAATCACCGTGTCGCAGGGGACGACGCGGCGGCCGGCCGGTTCCTGCACGATATCGTCACCGGCATCGCGGGACGTGAACGTGTCGAACTCGACGCCCACCAGCCGGCCCTCCTCGACCAGGTATCGCACCGGATAGTGGTTCTCGAGGATAGCGACCTGTTCTTCTTCAGCGTCCTCGAGCTCCCACGGCGAGGCCTTGATGAAGCGGCGGGTCTTGCGTTCAACCACGGTCACCTCGGTCGCGCCAAGGCGACGGGCCGAGCGGCAGCAATCCATCGCCGTGTTGCCCGCGCCGATGATGAGCACGCGACGCCCCACCGAGGTGATGTGGCCGAAGTGAATCGATTCGAGCCATTCCTTGCCGATGAAGATCTGGTCCGAGTCGTATCGGCCCGGCAGCTCCAGCTCGCGTCCCTTCGGGGCGCCCGTACCAACAAACACGGCATCGAACCTGTCGGGGCCGTCCAGCAGCGCCCGCAGGCTCCCGACCGGCGAGTTGTAGCGCATGTCCACGCCCATGCCGGTGATGTAGCCTATCTCCTCGTCCAGCACGTTCTCGGGCAGGCGGAAGGAGGGGATGTTGATGCGCATCAGGCCGCCGGGCTTCGGGCCCTGCTCGAAGATGGTGCAGGCGTAGCCGAGCGGCATCAGGTCATTGGCGACCGTCAGGCTGGCTGGGCCGGCACCAATGAGGGCGATGTGCCGGCCGTTTTTCGTGGCCGGGGCTGTCGGCAGGCGGTCACGGATGTCGTCCTTGTGGTCTGCCGCCACCCGCTTGAGCCGGCAGATCGCCACAGGCGTCCCATCGACGCGGGTCCGCCGGCAGGCCGGCTCGCAGGGACGGTCGCAGGTGCGACCGAGAATGCCCGGAAAGACATTCGATGCCCGGTTGACCAGGTAGGCATCGCTGTAGCGACCCTGCGCAATCAGCCTGATGTATTCCGGCACATTGGTGTGGGCCGGACAGGCCCACTGACAGTCGACCACCTTGTGGTAGTAGTCGGGATGGTCGACGTTGGTGCGGGCCATGCGCCGATTATACGTAGCCGAGCGGGCGGTGCCCCTGTTCGAGGTCGAGCAGCGCCCGCTTGATCGGAAGCCCACCACCGAAGCCCGTCAGCGACCCATCCGCCCCGATGACGCGGTGGCACGGGACCACAATCGCCACGGGATTGGCACCGTTGGCCAGGCCCACGGCGCGCACGGCCGACGGCGAGCCGATCGTCGCCGCCAGGGCACCGTAGCTGGTCGTCGTGCCATAGGGAATGGCTTGTAATGCGGTCCACACCCGCTGCTGGAACGGCGTGCCCGACAGCACCACGGGCACGGAGAACCGATGAAGCCGCCCGGCAAAGTAGGCCTCAAGCTCGTCCTGTGCCCGTGCCAGCAATCCGTCGCGGTCGGGGGCTGCCTCAGCGTGGTATCGCCCCTCACCAGCACTGTCGAACGCCAGACACGACAGGCCGCGCGCATCACCGCCGAGCAGCAACGGTCCGATGACGCTGTCGAGTCGCCGATACACCATCCGCGCTTCCTCCTGCCCGGTGAACATCATAAGATCGCCTGCAGATCCCCGCCACCATGACCGAGCCCCTCGCCGCCCAGACGTTTCCCCTGCCCCTCACCGACTATCTCGATCCAGTGGGCGGGTCGGTCATCGACATCCTGGCGAGCCGGGTCGCACAGCAGCCCATCAACGCAGTGGCCACCGGCATCTTCCTGCTGGCCGTCGTGCACACGTTTTTCGCCAACACCTTCAGACAGGCCGCGCATCACGTGCAGCACGCACACGACGCCGCGCGCAAGTCCCAGGGGCTGCCGCCTCGCCTCAGCTTCCGCGCAGAAGTGCTGCATTTTTTCGGGGAAGTGGAAGTGGTCTTCGGCCTCTGGGGCGTGGCGCTTCTTGGAGCCATGGCATTCACGCTCGACTGGCCGACGGCCAAGCACTACGTCACCGCGTCGGTGAACTTCACCGAGGCCATGTTTGTCGTCGTCATCATGACCATGGCGTCCACGCGTCCAGTGGTCAACTTCGCGCAGCACGCGCTCCGCCAGGTCGCCGCCCTCGGAGGACGCACACCAGCCGCCTGGTGGCTCACCATCCTCACCATCGGCCCCTTGCTCGGTTCTTTCATCACCGAACCGGCTGCCATGACGATTTGTGCCATGCTGCTGGGTCGGCAGTTCTACGCGATGCAGCCCAGCCTGCGGCTGTGCTACGCCACACTCGGCCTGCTGTTTGTCAACGTCTCGATCGGCGGCACACTGACCCACTTTGCCGCCCCTCCGGTGCTGATGGTGGCCACCCCCTGGGCATGGGACATGGCCTACATGGCGGCTCACTTCGGCTGGCGCGCTGCCGTGGCGATCGCCGTGTCCAACACCACCTACTTCCTGCTGTTCCGCACCGAACTGCAGTCGCTGGCTTCGGTCGCCAGTGCCACGATCGCCGATGATGACGACCAGGGGCCGGCGGCACCGTGGTGGGTGACGATGGTGCATCTGGGATTTCTGGCCTTCGTGGTCGCCCAGGCCCACTATCCGGTGCTGTTCATCGGAGCCTTTCTGTTTTTCCTCGGCTTTGCACAGTCCACCGCGCCGTATCAGTCGCCCATGGATCTCAAGCCGGCACTGCTCGTGGGCTTCTTCCTCGGCGGCCTCGTCATTCACGGTGGACTGCAGGGCTGGTGGATCGCGCCCGTGCTTGGCAGTCTCAGCGAGCAGCCGCTTTTCTGGAGCGCCACGCTCCTGACGGCCGTCAACGACAACGCGCTCATCACCTATCTCTCGACCCTCGTGCCCGATCTCACCGAAGCGATGAAATACGCCGTGGTGGCCGGAGCGGTCACCGGCGGCGGCCTGACGGTCATCGCCAACGCCCCGAATCCGGCGGGACAGGCCATTCTGAGCCGCTATTTTCCGGAGGGCATTTCACCGGTCGGACTGGCGGCCGCGGCGGCAGGCCCGACGCTCGTGGCCGCTGCCTGCTTCCTGCTGTTCTGAGAATCGCGCCGGTATAATCGCCTCGTGCCGGTTACGCTCGGGTCCACGCACCTCCTGTCATCCACGCGCCTCAAGGGCCGACGGGTCGGCATCGTGTCCAATCCTGCCTCGGTGGACCACGAGTTCGTCCACATCGTCGACCGCCTGATGGGCATGCGCGGCGTCACGGTGACCGCCCTCTTCGGTCCGCAGCACGGATTCCGTTCCGATGTGCAGGACAACATGATCGAGACGCCGCATGCCAGCGATGCGGTCCGGCGTGTCCCGGTCTATTCGCTCTACAGCGACACGCGCGAACCCACGCGCGAGATGCTGGCCGACGTGGACGTGCTCGTCATCGACCTGCAGGATATCGGAGCGCGCATCTACACCTACATCTACACGATGGCTAACTGCCTGCGGGCCTGCGCCCGGCACGGCGTCGAGGTCATCGTGTGCGACCGCCCCAACCCCATCGGTGGCACGGCCATCGAAGGCCCGATGCTCGAGCCGGGCTATGAAAGTTTCGTGGGACAGTTTCCCATGCCGATGCGTCACGGGATGACCATCGGCGAACTGGCGCGCCTGTTCAATGATCACTTCGGCCTCGGGGCCGCCGTCGATGTGATGCGCATGACCGGCTGGTCACGTGCGCAGTATGCCGACGAGGCGCAGGCGCCGTGGGTGATGCCCTCCCCCAACATGCCCACGCTCGACACAGCGATCGTGTATCCGGGCACCGTGCTGTTCGAAGGCACCATGGCATCCGAGGGCCGCGGCACGACACGGCCCTTCGAGCTGGTCGGGGCGCCCTGGGTGCAGGCCGAGCGCATGGCCGCCGCACTCAATGCGCAGCGGTTACCAGGTGCGCACTTCAGGCCGGCGGTATTCGAGCCCACGTTTCAGAAGCATGCGCGCGTCACCTGCGGTGGCTGCCAGATTCATGTCACCGACCGCCGGGAGTTCCAGCCTGTGCTGACGGGCGTGGCACTGATCGCCGCTATTCACCGCGAAGATTCGACCGCGTTCTCCTGGCGCCTCCCCCCATACGAATACGAACACGACAAGTGGCCCATCGATATCCTCGCCGGGTCACCCGCCCTGCGGGAGGCCATTGATGGCGGCGCCACTGCGCGGGACATCGCGGCGGGCTGGCCCGAGGCCATGCGTGACTTCCTCGAGGCCCGCGAACGCGTGCGGCTGTACCCCTAGGCGGAGAAGGGATAGACCGTGGCCCATCGGACCGCTGACGTCATCATCATCGGAGGCAGTGTGGTGGGGGCGTCCATCGCCTGGCATCTCCGCCAGCACGGAGTGCCACGGGTCGTGGTCATCGAACGTGACCGCCGCTATCAGCACGCCTCGGCCTTCCTGGCCATGGGCGGCATCCGGCAGCAGTTCTGCACCAGCGTCACCGTGAAGATGGTCCAGCACAGTGTCGGGTTCTGGTTACACTTCGACGAGCGGATGGGCACCCCCGAGGCACGCCCGCACGCGTGGTTCCGGCAACGGGGCTATCTCTTCCTCGGCACTGCGCAGAACGCGGCGGCCCTGACGCACCGCTACGAACGCCAGCGCGAGGCAGGTGCGGATGTGGCGTGGCTGACGCGCGCCGAGATTCGTGCGCTGGTCCCCGAGGCGTGGCTGGACGATGTGGATTTCGGTGTGTTCGGCCCCCGGGATGGCTATGCCAATCCACGCGAGGTACTCAGCGGTATGCATCGTGCCGCGCAGCATGCCGGAGCCGAAATGCTGGAAGGCACCCCGGTGGCGCTACGGCGCGACGGGCTCCGCATCACGGGCGTGGAGCTGGCCTCTGGCGACACGATCAGTGCCGGCACGGTGGTGAATGCCGCCGGTGCGTGGGGCGGGGCCATCGCACGGATGGCTGACCTCGACGTCCCCATCACTCCGCTGCGCCAGATGCTCTTCCGCGCCACGCTGCCACGTCCGTGGCCCTCGCGGTTCCCCATGGTGATCGATCCGTCAGGCGTGCACTGGCGCCACGACGATCCGCTCACGGACAGCGAGCCGGACCGTATCGTGGTGGCCTGCACGACGTGGGACGATGCGCCGGGGGAGCGGTTCGAGCCGGACGACGCCCGGTGGACGCGCGATTTTCTTCCCCCGCTGGTCCGCCGGATGCCCGGCTTCAGCGGCCTCACGGACGTGCATGGCTGGGCCGGCCTCTACGAAATGACACCGGACCACAACCCGACGCTCGGCGAGCATCCCGACCGTCCGGGGCTGATCTTTGCCTGTGGATTCAGCGGCCATGGCCTGATGATGTCGCCGGCCACCGGCCTCATCGTCAGCGAGATGATTACCCGCGGACGCAGTGAGACATTCGACGTGGGCCTGTTCGCGCCCGACCGGTTTGCACGCGGTGCCCTCGTGCACGACGAGGCGACGATCTAGCGCGACGCCTGCCGCACACGGAGGAAGTTCGAGACCCCGTTGTCGAGGGTCAGGGAGATGTTCACCAGCACCACGGTGGCCCCGTCCTTCAGGACGCCGCGTCCGACCAGCGCAGACAGTACCCGAGGCGCCACCTCGTCCACGTGTCCGGTAATGGGCATCACGCAAGCCTGCGTCCCCCACCAGCGCGACAGTCGACGGGCCACGGACTCATCATCAGTCACGGCCACGATCGGCGCTGGCGGGCGACGGGCCGACAGCAGCTGCGCGGTGCGCCCGAGCCGTGTGATGGCCACGATCGCGTCCGCGCCGGCGCGCGTCGCCAGCGTGAGGGCGGCATCGCTGAGGGCGGCCGCATGGTCGACGACCGCATGCCCGGCCGTGGGCTCCTCATCGGGACGCTCGGCTTCCCGAATGATGGTGTCGAGCGTCTGTACGGCAAGGACCGGATGCGCACCAGATGCCGTCTCGCCCGACAGCATGATGGCGTCAGCGCCCTGCCGCACGGCCGTGGTGGCATCGCTGACCTCGGCCCGTGTGGGGCGCGTCTCCACCCGCATCGATTCGAGCACCTGCGTGGCCAGGATCGACGGGACGGCCAGGGCGCGGGCGCGGCTCAGAATCTGTCGCTGCACACGAGGCACCAGCTGGAGCGGAATCTCGAGCCCCAGGTCACCACGTGCCACCATGACCCCATCCACGGCACGGAGAATCGCTTCGAGGTGCTGCACGGCCTCGGGGCGTTCCAGTTTCGCAATGATCGGCACGTCCGGTCGTCGCTCGCGAGCCGTGATGCGACGGGCGGCCGCGATGTCCGCCGGCGACTGCACGAAGCTGAGCGCGACCAGATCGACACCCTGGGCCAGCCCGAACACCAGATCAGTTTCGTCACGCGCCGTCAGTCCGGCAGGCGGGAGCGGCACGCCTGGCGCATTGATACCCTTGAACTGTCCGAGCGCACGCCCGGACACCACCCTGGTGCTGATGACGCCATCCGCCACCGACTCGACCTGCAGTTCGACGTGCCCGTCATCCAGGAGCAGACGATTGCCGCCGGTCACGGCCTCGGCCAGCGGCGCGTAGGTCGTGTACACGACACCAGGCCCGCCCATGCCATCGCCGATGCGGATCTCGAGAGGGTCACCAGGCGCGATCGGCAAGGCACGCCCGTCGGGCAGGCGACCGGTACGAATCTTCGGACCCGACAGATCCTGAAGAATCGCGACGGGCCGCTGGGCCTGGGCCGCCGCCGCGCGCACGTGGCCAATCCGCGCCGCATGATCGTCGTGAGTGCCGTGCGAAAAATTCAGGCGGAAGATGTCGACACCAGCCTCGATGAGCGCCGACAGCTGCGCGGGTTCTGCCGAGGACGGACCAAGCGTGGCGATGATCTTCGTGTGTCGCACATCCCTAGTCTACAATCCGTCCGGGCATGACTGTCGCACCGCTGCTCACCAGCCTCATGCAGGCCCATGCCGTCAGTCGCGTGCTGGTCATCGGCACCTGCGACACCGAGGCCGTGGTCGCCATGGCCCTGCGTCTGCCGGAGCACGGTCGACTGCTGGCACTGGACATCGATGTTGCTCGCGTCGCCTCTGCCCGGGCGGCGATCGACGTGGCCCACGTGGCCGCGCGCGCCTCCGTGATGCATGGTGACGCCCTCCGCTTTCTGCACAAAGTGTCCGGGCCGTTCGACCTGGCTGTCCTGTTCGCCTCGCCCGCACTGCGCCCGTCCGCCCCGGACGGGGCCGCGTCGCTGCGTGCACGGGTGCGTCCTCTGGTACCGCCTCCGGGACTCGTGGTCCGCGTCGACCGTCTCCGGGGCTGCCTGCAGCCACTCGCGGATGATCCTGCCGGCGACAGGCCCTGATAGAGTGTGTCGAGGACTACTGCCGTATGAGCGATCGCCTGACCGAATTCCGTGCGTTCCGCGAACAGATGAACGACCGCATCCTCGAGAGCGGCAACCTCGAGATCAAGCGGTTTTTCGCGCTGGATTCCCGCGCCTACGAAGACGGCGCACTGCCGGTGCGGACCAAAGAGCTGATGGGACTGGTGGCCTCGCTCGTCCTCCGCTGCGACGACTGCGTCACCTACCACATCGTCCGATGCCGGGAAGAGGGCGTGACGCGCGCCGAGTTCCTCGAGGCATTCAATGTGGGTCTGGTGGTGGGAGGCTCCATCACGATTCCGCATCTGCGACGCGCAGTGGCCACGCTTGATGAACTGGAGGCTGAGTAATGTCACGCCCTGACTGGCTCTCTGCCGCCCGCGCTGACGCCCGGGCCCGCGGTCTGGATGCCGTGCAGCCGCTGCTCGATAACCTGTCCGCAGCCGTCGATGTGCTGCGCAGCGAACCGCTGGTCGAAGTGGCCCGTCTGCACCCGCCGGCCTCGTCCCTCCCGATGCCGGCCGACAGTGCCGTCACCACGCCTCCCCGAGCCGACGGACTGCTCGCCTGCGCGGCCCGTGTTGCCGCTGGGGCCACCACGGCGGAGCGACTCACCGAAGACTGCCTGTCGCAGATTTCCGCTCAGCAGGAATCACTCCGTGCCTTCATCACGGTCACGGCCGATGAGGCCCTCGCCGCGGCACGGCAGGCCGATCGCGACATCGCCGCCGGCCGACGTCTCGGTGCCCTGCACGGCATGCCCTTGTCCCTGAAGGACCTCCTCGACCAGAAGGGCTTGCCGACGACGGCGGCCTCGAAGGTGCGTGCCTCGCACCGCGCGACCGACGATGCGCCGTTGACGGCACGGCTGCGGTCGGCGGGGGCCGTGTTCGTGGGCAAGACCAATCTCCACGAGTTTGCCTTCGGCACCACCAGCGAAGACACCGCGTATGGCGCGGTGCACCATCCGCTCGACTCGCGACGTTCGCCGGGCGGCTCGAGCGGTGGGTCGGCCGTGTCTGTGGCGACGGGCATGGCCCTGGGCAGTGTCGGGACAGACACCGGGGGATCCATCCGTATTCCTGCGGCCGCGTGCGGAATCGTCGGCCTGAAGCCCGAGTGGGGGGAACTCACGGATGAAGGCGTGGTGCCGCTGGCCCGTCAGTTCGATCATCTCGGTCCCATGACACGCACGGTGGCCGACGCCTGGCTCATGTATGACGTGCTGCGCGGTGCGGGCACGGGGGCCGGATTCTCTCCCCGCACCATGGACCTGCGACAGCTGAGTCTGGGTGTACCGGAAGGCTTCCTGTTCGAACGCGTGGACGAGGAAGTGGACCGCAGCGTGCGCGCCGCCATCGAACGGCTGCAGCGTGCAGGCACGCGTACGCAGGTGTCGTCGCTGCCTCACGCGTCACAGACGCCGTCTGTCTACCTGGCCATTCAACTGGCCGACGCGTCGGCGTATCACCTGGCGTCACTCGAGGCCACGCCCGACCTCTACACCGCACCCGTACGCGCTCGGCTCGAGCTGGGGCGCTACGTCATGGCTGAGGATTACGCCCGTGCGCAGGCGCTCCGCGCCCGGCTGCGTCACGAGGTGGACCACGCGCTGTCGTCGGTGCACGCCCTCGTGCTGCCCGCGCTGGCCATTCCCGCCCCGCTCCTTGGTGCCGCCACTGTCCCCGTCAAGGGTGGGCAGGATCCGGTGCGGGCCGCCATGCTCCGCTGCACACAGCTGTTCAACATGACAGGACATCCGGCCATCTCACTGCCGTGTGGTGTCACACGCGAGGGCCTGCCCGTGGGCCTGCAGCTGGTGGGCAGGCGCGGCGGCACGGCGGCGCTGCTGGCGTGCGCCATGGCCGTGGAAGCGGAACTGGGACGTCAGCGATAACCGAGCAGTTCGAGCAGCAGCTCGCGCAGCGACCGGGCCAGCGTTTCGAGCAACGGCGACAACTCGCCGGCTTCAATGGCTTCGGCCACGGTCTGCGGCTCGGTGAACACCAGCCACATCACGGATGCGGCAAAGATGAGTGCCAGCACCGACAGCAGTCCGGCCACGCGGAGGCCTCCGCCGCCGGACTCTGGCGGGGGCGCGGATGCGCTGTCAGTCATGCGAACGTCCACAGCATAGACGAACCCGACGGGAAAACAGTCGGCTACAGCACCAGATGCACCGGTGCGGCGTCACCGAGGCCCAGGGTGTCGAGCCCGTCGCCACCGTGCTCAATGTCGCCCACCACCACGACGGCCCAGCGCGCCGGATCGAGCGCGCGATAGGCCACCGCACGCACATCCTCCAGCGTCACCCGCATCAGTGTCGGCACAAATTCTTCGAAGTAGCTGTCAGGCAATTCGTGGTGCGCCAGCGATGCCGCACCACGCGCCAGCTGCTGCACGGTTTCGAATCCGCGCGGATAGCCGAGCGCCACCGATGACTGCGCCCGCGCCAGTTCATCGGCGGAGACCGGGCGGGCCTCGCGAATCGCCCGCAATTCGTCGAGCGCCTCGCGCAGCGCTGGCACGGTGACACCGGTGCCCACGCTCGTCTGCATCACAAAGGGTCCCTTGCCTCGCCTGAGGTCAAACCCGGTGCGCACGCCGTAGGTGTAGCCCTTCGACTCGCGCAGATTCATATTCAGGCGGCTGATGAACTGTCCGCCCAGCACGGCGTTGAGCAGCAGCAGGGCGTGGTAGTCGGGCGTCGCGCGCGATACGCTCACCTGACCAATCCGCAGCTCCGACTGCGCAGCGCCCGGCCGGTGCCATGTCGACAGCGCATGTGAGGGATGCGTCGGCGGTTCGAGGCGTCCACGGTCACGCACATCCGCCGCCATGCCCTCCGTGGCCTGCCACGATGCCCAGACCCGTTCCGCGGCGTCCAGCAGGTCCTGAGCGGGACGGTCGCCCGCCACGACCAGTGTGGCTCCCGACGGGCCGAACACACGTCGGTGCATCTGCCGCACATCCTCGACCGTCAGGGAGGCGAGCGAGGTACTGGTGCCAAATCCTGGCTGCGCGTACGGATGCGACTGATACAGCACCTGCGCAAAGGCACGGTCGGCCAGCGCACCGGGCAGGTCGCGCAGCTGTCGAAGCCGCTCGAGGCGCAGCTGTCGCACCCGATCGAAATCGGCCTCGGTCAGGTTGGGATGCACCGCCACGTCACGCAGCAGCGCGAGGCCCGCGTCGAGATAGCGGTCGAGGGTGATGAAACTCAGGACGGCCGCGTCGTGCGAGACCTCGACGTCGAGGTCGCCCCCGAGTCGGGCGATGCGGTCTGACATCTCCAACGCCGATGCGCCATGGCTGCCTTCGTCGAGCAGATCGGCCGTCATCGACATCAGGCCGGTCTGGGCCGCCGAGTCCACGGCGGTGCCGCCCGGCACCAGCAGCACCAGCGCGGTCACTGGCACCGAATGGTGCGAAACGGCGCGCAACTCAAGCCCGTTCGCCAGCTGGCGACGGACCATGGTGGGAAAAATGAATGACCGGGCGGGGCCGGGCACCGGCATGCGCGTGCGATCCGCGAGCATCAGACGACCTCCACAGGTGCCGCACCAGGCACGGCCAGGTCTGCGCGGCCCTGCGGCACCACGCTCAGCGTCACCGCCGGAGGCCCCGACAGCGAGCGCGTGACTTCGCGGCGGATATCGTCGGCCGTCACGCTGGTGTAGCGGCGCACGTCTTCGGCGAAATAACCCGGCGTGTGTCTGAAGATGTTGTACGCATTCAACTGGTCGCCTTTCCCGCCAAAGCCACCCACCGTCTGCAGCCGGTAGACAAACTGCGCCTCGACCTGCGTGGCGACGCGCGAGAGTTCCTCGGGCGTGGGTCCCTCGACGCCCATCCTGCGCACCGCCTCCAGCATGGCGTCATGCAGGGTCCCGAGTGAGACGCCGGCCGCCGCGGTTGCCGCCACCTGAAACAGGCTCGACAGTTCACGCGAGTGCTGGAAGGCCGACACATCCGTCGCGACACGCCGGTCGTACACCAGATGTTGATACAGGCGCGATGTCTTGCCGTGGGCAAGGATATCCGCCGCCAGATCGAGCGCCGCGTCTCCAGCGGCGAACATGGCGGGCGTATGCCAGGCCAGATACACCCGCGGCAGCTCGACACGGTCCTCGAGCCGCAGGGCGGCGGGGGCTGCCGACTCCTCGGGAACCACTACCGGGGGAGGCACAGGGCCCCTGGGAATCTCACCGAAATACTGCGCCGCCAGGTCAATGGCACGCGAGGTGTCGACATCACCCGCCAGCGTCAGCGACGCATTGCCCGGGTGATAGTAGGTCGTAAAAAACGTCCGCACATCGTCAAGCGTCGCCGCCCGCAGGTCGTCGGGCTGGCCGATCGTGATCCAGTGATACGGGTGGGTTGGAGGAAAAAGAGCCTGCGCCAGCGCCACAGAGGCCAGGCCGTACGGGCGATTTTCGTAGTTCTGCCGACGTTCATTCAGGACCACATCGCGCTGGTTGTTGAACTTGGCCTCTGTCAGGGCCGGCAGCAGGAACCCCATGCGGTCCGACTCCATCCAGAGCGCCAGGTCCAGTGCCCCGGTCGGCACGACTTCCCAGTAATTGGTGCGGTCGGTATTCGTCGAGCCGTTCAGTTGTCCGCCGGCACGTTGGAGCGGCTCGAAGTATCCGTGGTCATGGTGCGCCGAGCCTTCGAACATCAGATGCTCGAACAGGTGGGCGAAGCCTGTCCGGCCCGGGCGCTCGTTCTTCGACCCGACGTGATACCAGAGATTCACGGCCACCATCGGCAGTTGCGGGTCCTCATGCACAATGACATCGAGTCCGTTGTCGAGGGTGATCTTCGTGTAGGGTATCTCCACGCCTGTGATCCTCTCTGATGACACCGCCGTCCGCGGCGCCTGGTGGCAACTGGCGCTCATCGCCCTGGCCGAATGTCTCGCGATGACGCTCTGGTTCTCGGCCACCGCCGTCACGCCCTCGCTCGTGCGCGACCTCGCGCTGTCCCCCGACGAGTCCGCCTGGCTGACCATGGCGGTACAGGTCGGGTTTGTCGCAGGCACGCTGGCAGGTGCCCTCGTGAATATCGCCGACCTCGTGTCGGCTCCCCGCCTGATCTGCGCCGGTGCCTGCCTGGCCGCTGCCGGCAATCTCGCGGTGCTCGCCGCTGACAGCGGCCTCAGTGTCACGCTGCTCCGCGCAGCCACGGGCGTGGGGCTGGCGGCAGTCTATCCACCAGCCATGAAGCTCGCCGCCAGTTGGTTCCGCCGCCGCCGTGGCCTGGCCCTGGGACTGCTGATTGGCGCACTGACACTCGGCAAGGCGTTCCCCTATCTCATCACGACTTGGCTCGGAAATGACTGGCGAACTGCACTGCAGCTGACGTCGGCACTCGCGCTGACCGGTGGAGTGCTCGTGCTGGCCTTCGGGCGCGAAGGTCCGCACTCGGCGTCCAACACGCGGTTCAATCCGCATGCCGTGCGCCATCTGCTCGCGGTGCGCGGCGTGCGGCTCGCGCTCATCGGCTACCTCGGCCACATGTGGGAGCTCTACGCGATGTGGACCTGGGTCGGGGTCTTCGCCACCGCCAGCTTCACTGCCGCCGGGCTGGGTCCCTCGTCCTCGGCCGCGGGCACGCTGGCGGCGTTTCTCGCCATCGGCGCCGGGGCCATCGGCTGCGCGGTCGCCGGGGCGTGGGCCGACGCCTGGGGCAAAGCCCGCATCGCACAGGGATCGATGGTCGCCAGCGCCGCCTGCGCCCTGGCCACGCTTGCCGTCTACGGACAGGCGCCCGTCTGGACGTTTGCGCTGGTCATGCTCTGGGGACTGACGGTCGTCGCCGACTCGGCGCAGTTCTCAGCGATCATCAGCGAGCATGCACCGGCTCCGCTCGTCGGCACCGCACTCACGTTCCAGACGTCGCTCGGGTTCCTGCTGACCATGGTGACGATTGACGGGCTCCCGCGGCTCGCCGGGATGGTCGGCTGGCAGTACGCCTCGCTGTTGCTGATTCCGGGGCCCCTGGCGGGCGCCGTGGCCATGCGGGCCCTGTCTACGACACCGGCGTCAGCGGAATATGCCCCGTCGCGTCCAGCGCAGATTTGATCGCTTTCATCGATACCTGCGCAGCCGCCTGTGCGGCCACCTGCCCGAAGGCCAGCGCAGCCGCGGACTGCGGCTCGGCAACGACCAGCGGAATGCCAACATCGCTGCCCTGCCGAATCGGTTCGTAGATCGGCAGGCGCCCGAGGAACGGCACCCCCATCTCGGCGGCCATCTTCTCACCACCCCCGTGGCCGAAAATGTTCGACGTGTGGTTGCACGACGGGCAGGCGTAGTAGCTCATGTTCTCGACGACGCCGAGCGTGTCGATCTTGAGCTTGTCGTACATGCGGATGGCGCGACGGCTGTCGGCCAGCGAGACCTGCTGCGGTGTCGTCACGACAATGGCACCGGCGACGGGAACGGTCTGGGCCAGCGACAGCGCGACATCGCCCGTGCCCGGCGGCATGTCGATGATGAGATAGTCGAGATCGCGCCACGCCACATCATGGAAAAACTGCCGGATGGCCGAGTGCAGCATCGGCCCGCGCCAGATGACTGGCGCTTCGTCCTTGGTCATGAAGCCGATGGACACCACCTGCAGACCGAATTTTTCGGCCGGCCGAATCTTGTCGCCTTCGCCTTCCAGCTGCTGCTGGAGGCCGAGCATGATGGGCACATTCGGGCCGTAGATGTCGCCGTCGAGAATTCCCACGCGGCTTCCGGCTTTCGACAGGGCCAGCGCCAGATTGACGGCGACGGTCGTCTTGCCGACACCGCCCTTGCCTGCCCCTACGGCAATCACGTTCTTGACACCGGGGATGGCCGTAGCGCCGCCCGAGGGCGCTGACGTCACGGCACGCACCTGCGCGGTCATGGTGATGTCGACCGCCGTCACCTCCGGCAACGCCCGCACGAGCGACTCGGCTTGCGCCTTCATCAGGTCCTTGACCGGACACGCCGGCGTGGTCAGTTCGATGTCGAAGGTGACCCGACCGCCGTCGATGACGAGATTCTTCACAAAGCCCAGCGACACGATATCGCGACGCAGATCGGGATCGATCACGCCACGCAGGGCCTCGAGCACGGTGTCATGAGTCATGGTGGTTATGACGTCGAGATTACCACGCAGGTCACCAGGGAGCCGCGTGCCCCGACCGGATTCAGGCGTGGAAGAGGCGCCGGGTTTCGTCCTTGAGCAGGACCCACCACGAATAGGCGGCCAGTGCGGTACCGAACGGCAGCAGCAGCAGGTTCACAATGGACAGGCCGAGG
>JBIIDF010000027.1:0-16623 GCA_044238535.1 Vicinamibacterales bacterium | reverse complement strand
GCTGCACCTGCGCCAGCGGCGGTGCGTGCCCGTGTGCCGAAGGCACCGGCCGGGGCCCCCACGCCCGTGCGGGCCGGCGCCTCGAGTCAGGACCACAACGCGGTCATCGCCAAGTATTGCGCGGGGTGTCACAACGAACGCCGCCCGGCTGCCGACCTGAGTCTGGCGAAGTTCGACGTGAACGATGCGGTGTCGCACGCGGAGAAGGCCGAGAAGATGATCGTCAAGCTGCGTGCCGGCATGATGCCGCCCGCGCGGTCGCCCCGGCCCGAGCCGGCGGTGCTCGAAGCGCTGACGGTGGCGCTTGAATCGACGCTCGACAAGCACGCCACCAGCAAGCCGAATCCCGGGCGCCGCACGTTTCAGCGCCTGAACCGCCCCGAGTATGAGCGGGCGGTCGAGGAGATGCTGGGCCTCAAGGTGAATGCCGGCGACTGGCTGCCGCTGGACACCAAGAGCGCCAACTTCGACAACATCGCCGACGCCCAGGCGCTGTCTCCGACGCTGCTCGAGTCGTATCTGAACGCCGCCACGGCGATCAGCCGTCTCGCCGTGGGTGACCGCACCGCGCCGACGATTGATGTGACCTACACCAACCCCAGCTACATGTCGCAGCACCCGTGGGACTACGTGGAAGGCGCCCCCTATGGCACGCGCGGCGGGATGGTGACGACGCACGTGTTCCCGGCCGATGCCGAATACGAGTTCCAGATGACCTTCAATGCCGGGGAGAACACCCGCTATGAGGACATCGATATCTCGATCGACGGCGAGCGCGTCTCACTGCTGAACTACGAGCTGGCGCAGGTGGCTGCAGCCGACGGACGCGGACAGGCCCCGATGCGGACCGAGCCCATTTTTGTGCGCGCCGGCCAGCACACGATTTCAGCCGCCTTCGTGCGGCGCACCGATGGCCCGTATGAAGACCTGATCAAGCCCCACGGCTGGTCCTACGCGGGAGGCGGGTCAGGGGGCAGCGGGATCACCACGCTGCCGCATCTGCGCGACCTGGTCGTGGTGGGGCCGTTCCGCGCCACGGGCGTGTCCGATACCCCGGCCCGGCAGCGGGTCTTCTCGTGCCGGCCCACGTCTCCGACCGAAGAGCGCGCCTGTGCGCGTCAGATCGCCACCCGCCTCGGGTCGCAGGCGTATCGGCGTCCGATGACCACGGCCGAGGTCGACCGGTTGATGCCCTTCTACGAGAAGGTGGCGGCCAAGAACGGGTTCGAGGCTGGTGTGACCAGCGTGCTCGAAACCATCCTGGCCAGTCCGTATTTCATCTTCCGCATCGAGCGCGAGCGGGAAGGCCGTCCCGGCAGCTCCGTGCGCGTGGCCGACGTCGACCTGGCCTCGCGACTGTCCTACTTCCTCTGGAATACTCCGCCCGACCAGACCCTGCTCGACCTGGCGCTGGCCGGCAAGCTGAATGATGCGCGCGTGCTCGAGCAGCAGACGCGGCGGATGCTGGCCGATGCCCGCAGCGAGGCCCTCGGCACCCGGTTCGCGGCGCAGTGGCTGCGGTTGCAGGACGTCGACAAGGTCCACCCCGACCCGAACTTCTTCCCGAACTTCGACGAGAACCTGGCGGCGGCCATGCGTCGTGAGACCGTGATGTTCTTCAATCATCTGGTGCGTGAAGACCGGTCGATGCTCGACATGTATCGGGCCGACTACACGTTCGCCAACGAGCGCCTGGCGCAGCATTACGGGATCCCCGGCATTGCGGGCAGCGAGTTCCGCAAGGTGGCCTACCCTGATGCGACGCGCCGTGGGCTACTGGGGCAGGGCTCGATTCTGGTGCAGACCTCGCTGGCCAATCGCACGTCGCCCGTGCTGCGCGGCAAGTGGGTTCTCGAAGTGCTGATGGGGGCACCCCCGCCGGCGCCCCCGCCGAATATTCCCGCGCTCGAGGAAACCGATGGGGCCAAGGATGGGCGTCTGCTCACCACGCGCGAGCGCATGGAAATGCACCGGGCCAATCCGACGTGCAATGCCTGCCATCGCATGATGGATCCGATCGGGCTGGCGCTCGACAACTATGACGTGACTGCCCAGTGGCGCGTGCGGGAGAACGGCATGCCGCTCGACACCAAGGGCGAGTTCTTCGACGGGGCCGGGGTCACCTCGCCGGCCGAGTTGGTGTCGGCCCTGCTCAAGCGGCCCGAACCGCTGGTGCGCACGTTTACGGAGAACCTGCTGGCCTACGGGCTGGGGCGCCGCGCCGAATACTTTGACCAGCCGATGATCCGGGCCATCACCCGAGCGGCGGCCGCGCAGGACTACAAGATGTCAGCGTTTATTCTGGGCGTGGTCAAGAGCGACGCCTTCCGACTGAAGCGGGCCGAGCCCGTCCCCACCGAGACGGCGACGTCCGTCGCGCAGCGTTAACTACGGGTCTGAGGAGAACGACACCATGGCGTATCTGACTGGAAAGTACCTGCCCCGCCGCACCTTCCTTCGTGGCCTCGGTGCCACGGTGGCGCTGCCGATGCTCGACGCGATGACCCCGGCCGGACGTGTGCTGGCGAAGGCCGCCACCGCACCGCGCACCAATCTCATCTGTATCGAGGAAGTGCACGGGCTGGCCGGCTGCAACAATCTGGCCGCGAGCAAGTGGTTGTTCGCGCCAGAGAAGGTGGGCAGCGACTTCTCCCTCGTGCCCGACAATCCGCTGACGACCCTCGAGGCGTACCGCGAGTACATGACGATCGTGAGCAACACCGACGTCCGGATGGCCGAAGCGTTCACGGCGCCGGAAATCGGCGGCGACCACTTCCGCTCGAGCGCGGTGTTCCTCACCCAGTCGCACCCGAAGCAGACGCAGGGCTCGGATATCTGGGCCGGCACGTCGCTCGATCAGCTGTATGCCCAGCGCTTCGGGCAGGACACTCCGATGCCGTCGATGCAGTTCTGCATCGAGAATCTCGACCAGGCGGGTGGCTGCACCTACAACTACTCGTGCGCCTACACCGACTCGATCAGCTGGTCCTCACCGAACGAGCCGCTGCCGATGATTCGCGACCCGCGCGTGGCGTTCGACCTGCTCTTCGGGGCCGGCTCGTCGGCCCGTGACCGCGCCCTGCGCCGAGAGAACCGCCGCAGCATCCTCGACTGGATTCAGGGCGAAGTGGCCAGCGTCCGTCAGGAGCTCGGGGTGAGTGACCGTCAGCGCCTCGACCGCTACCTCGACAATGTGCGTGAAATCGAACGCCGCATTCAGGCCATCGAGGCCCAGAACAGCACCGGCGAAGAGCGCGCCCTGCCTGACGCCCCCAAGGGCGTGCCCGATTCGTTCTCGGAACACATGCGCCTGCTGTTCGACCTGCAGGTGCTTGCGCTGCAGTCCAATATGACGCGCGTCATCTCGTTCAAGACGGGTCGCGATTCACAGAACCGCGTGTTCCCCGAGAGCGGATCGAACCAGCCGTTCCACCCGGCCTCGCACCACGGCAATCGCGAAGACCGGCTCATGGAGTTCAACAAGATCTGCAAGTATCGCGTGAGCCAGGTCGGCTATCTGCTCGAGAAGCTGAAGTCGGCCACCGAAGGCGACCAGACGCTGCTCGACAAGACGATGATCGTGTGGGGCTCGCCGATGGCCGACGCCAACGTGCACAACCACCGTCGGTGCCCGCTGGTGCTGTTCGGCAAGGCGAACGGCGCGCTCAAGGGCAACCTGCACCTCAAGGCACCCGATGGCACCCCGATGGCCAACGCGATGCTGACCATGCTCAACGAGCTCGGACTCGACGACCTCAAGTCGTTCGGCGACAGCACCGGCAACTTCTCGCTCACCAGCCCGTCGGTCTCGACGGTGGTGGCCTGAGTCGACGGCCTTTCCCGGAGCTGATGACAATGATGAAACGGATTGCCGTGCATCTGATGGTGGCGCTGGGCATGTCAGCCATGCTCAGCGCTGCGCCGGGCGGTTCGCCCATCGCCGACGCGGCGATGAAGGGCGACCTCGCCGCTATTCGCACGCTGATCAAGCAGGGCGCCGACGTCAACGCCGCACGCGGTGATGGCATGTCGGGCCTGCACTGGGCGGCCGAAAAGAACCACCCGGAGATTGCCAGCCTGCTGGTCTACGCGGGTGCCAACACGGCGGCGGTGACCCGTATCGGCCAGTACACCCCGCTCCACGTGGCGGCCCGAGCGGCGAGCCCCGATGTGGTGGCCGTGCTCATCAAGGCCGGCGCGGCCGTGGATGCCAAGGCGACTCCCAGCGGGGCCACGCCGTTGCATCTGGCCGCCAACGCCGGCAGCGCCCCGGTCATCACGGCTCTGATTGCCGCCGGCGCCGACAAGAACGCCCGCGAAGCCGAGTGGGGGCAGACGCCCCTGATGTTCGCGGCCGCTTGGAACCGCGTCGATGCCATCAAGGCGTTGACCGCTGCCGGAGCCGACCCCAACATCGCGTCCACCTTCATCGATATCCAGAAGCGCAGTGCCCTCGACCGTGCCGCCTCGCAGCGCCAGACCAAGGTGCTCGAGTCGTACGGGGTCGGTGCCGAGAAGCAGCCGTCGGCCAGCCAGATTCAGGCCGCCGCGCAGGCCGCTCGTGAGCTGTTTGCCTCGGGGAAGGTGCCGCCTCCTGACAAGAATGCCCCGCCCGATCGCTTCGGCGGATTCAATCCCGAGGAAATCAACCCCCCCGTGGCCACGAAGGGTGGGCTGACCGCGCTGCTCCACGCGGCTCGCCAGGGGTATGTCGATTCGGCCAAGGCGCTGATCGACGGCGGCGCGGACGTGAACGCTGTCGGTGCCGGCGATGGCACGAGCGCCCTGCTGATGGCCGTCATCAACGGCCAGTTCGACATGGCCATGTATCTGCTCGAGCGCGGGGCCGACCCGAATCTGGTCGCCAACGGCAACGGGGCCTTCCCGCTGTGGGCCGCCGTGAATGTGCAGTGGCAGCCACGCACCCGCTTCCCGCAGCCGCAGGAAATGGAACGTCAGAAGGCCACCTACCTCGACGTCATGCAGCGCCTGCTCGAGAAGGGCGCCGACCCGAACATGCGCATGAAGTCGCATCCGTGGTACCTCGTCTATACCGGCTGCGGCAACCGTAACTGCGGGCTGGCCGATACGTCGGGCTCCACGGCGTTCTGGCGCGCCGCCTACTCGGTTGACCTCGACGCCATGAAGCTGCTCGCCCGCTTCGGCGCCGATGTCAACATCGCCACGATGGCGCCCCGCGAGGCGATTCGTCGTCCGGGTGCACCGCCGCCGGGAGCGGGTGGTCCCGTGCAGCCCACGCCCGTCGATGGTCAGGAGCGCTACAACGCGCCGCCCATTCCGGCTGGTGGACCTGGTGCCCTCCCGATTCACGCGGCCGCCGGTGTTGAATACGGCGAAGGCTTCGCGGGCAACGCCCATCGTCATGCCCCCGGTGGCTGGCTACCGGTCATGAAGTACCTGGTCGAAGAGATGGGCGCCGATGTGAATGCCCGTGACAACGACGGCTACACCCCCCTGCACCACGCGGCCGCGCGTGGCGACAACGAGATGATCAAGTACCTCGTCTCGAAGGGGGCTGACGTGCGCGCCGTGTCGCGCAGCGGTCAGACCACCGCTGACATGGCCAACGGGCCGGTGCAGCGCGTGTCGCCCTATCCGGAAACGGTCGCTCTGCTCGAAAAGCTCGGCTCGCGCAACAACTTCAACTGCGCCTCCTGCTAACGGCCAGGCGGCCAGGCACGACACACGAACAGCCGGACCTTCGGGTCCGGCTGTTCTGTTTTCAGTCGAATGGTCCAGTGTCCAGGTGCTGCGCCGCGCGGCCGTGGTTCGGCCCATCGCATCCGACCCGGGTCACCGTTGACGGCCCCGGTCAGGGATCCGCGTCGCCCGCCAACGCTGTGTGCTGCCGTCGCGGAGCCGCTCAATGCCGGTGAGCACGCCGTCGGACCACTCCCCCTCAAAGCGCCGCTCGCCCACGCTGAAGCCCACGGTCGTCCCGCGTACGCGGGCCTGACTGAGAGGCACGGCGCCCGCGGACGAGCGCCACTCGCCATGCAGCACCTGGTGCAACTGCGTCATCACGAGACGCTCGCCACTTTCGAGCACCCAGGTGCCGGCCATGCGCGCAGGCACAATCCACAACAGGGCGTCACACCAGTCCGTGCACAGCTCGGCCCGTACCCGCTCCTGCGCATCTGGATCCCAGTCACTGAATCCGAATGTGTTGGCGACAATGCGCGTGCCTGGCCGCATCGACTGCAGACGGGGCAGCAAGCGGTCGAGATTCTCGGGCAGCAGATACAACGCAAACACCGTGGCCTGGCTGATGTCGGCCTCGAACATGTCGCCCTGTATAAAGGAGGCGCGGTCGGCCACTCCGGCCTCAGCGGCCGCACGTTGCGACAGCGTGACCAGTTCCGGATTGAATTCCACGCCGATGGCTCGGGCGCCGAGTCTGGCCGCAGCAATGACGGCACGGCCATCGCCCGAACCCAGATCGATCACGACATCCTCGGGAGTGACGCGCGCCAGCGACAGCATCGTGTCGAGCAGGGGCGGAGGCGTCGGCACCCACACCACGTCCTTACCGGCCTGGCCGATGGACGGGCGGTAGGGGCGGGTTGCCTGCGAGGCTGCGGACGGCTGGGCGATCACGACGCTGGACGCCCGGGCCCCGGCTCCGTCTTGCCGCGCGGCCGATGCTGCGCCAGGGACCTCCGGTGTGGCAACAGCCCACAGCAGCATACCTGCGGCGAGTGCCTGCCTCAGAAGCCGGCGCGCTCGCAGCAACCGCTGCTTTACATTGGATTCGGAGATGCCCACTACCTCCGCCACTTCCCGTGTAGACAGGCCTTCCACATCACGGAGAAACGCCACAAGCCGGTAGTTTGCCGGCAAGGTGGCGAAGGCCTGCCGGAAGCGCCTGCGCTCGGACTCGACCGTCGTCACCTCCTCGGGGCTTGGGCCATCAGAGATGGGGTCATACCCGTCGGCCATCACCGCATCCAGAGAGGCGAGCCGCGTCGGCTCGGCCACCTTTGTGCGTCTCGACATCAGGCAGGCGTTCTTCACCGTTCTGTAGAGCCAGGTCCTGAACCCCTGTGGCTGTCGGATGGAGCCGGCATGGCGATAGGTCTGCAGCAGTGCATCCTGCATGGCATCCTCGGCATCCTCGGTATGACCACACACCATAAGACTGAACCGATAGGCCAGGGCCTGAGTCTCCTCCAGCAGCCGCGCCATCGTCTGTTCATCCGGCGCCGTGTTGAGTTGCGCCAGGAGCGCAGTGTAGCGATCTACAGGCGGGGGCAAGGTGTCAGCAGACATTTTGAACGATGTGTCGATCATAACAGCCGGATGTCACCAAATCCGGCTCCGCTGCATCTCTGTAGCAATGAGAACACCCGGAATACTGATTCAGATGGCAAGTCTGCTGCTGCTGCCCATCGTGACCGCGGCGCAGCCGATGCTGACACTCGACGAGGCCGTGGCGCAGGCGGTGTCCCTGAATTCGGGGGTGGCCGCCGCGAAAGCCGGAGGTCATGAGGCCGCTGCACGCGAGGCGGCCGCACGGGCCCGCTACTTCCCGACGG
This sequence comes from Vicinamibacterales bacterium, assembly GCA_044238535.1. GTDB lineage: Bacteria > Acidobacteriota > Vicinamibacteria > Vicinamibacterales > UBA2999 > VFZN01. The sequence goes on along the minus strand of JBIIDF010000027.1, from coordinate 9,067 downwards.
TCACGACCAGTGAGTCGTGGCAGCGCGGAGACGCACCCGTCTATGTCTTCAGCTCGCTACTCGCGGCTCGGCAGTTCGGTGCCAGCAACTTTGCGATTCCGGGCCTCAATCGACCCGAACCCCTGGGCTTCTTTCAGGCGGCGCTCGCGGTGGATCAGGTCCTCTTTGACGGTGGTCGCACCCGGTCGGCACTCGATGCCAGTCGCGCGACCCGTACCTCGGCCGATGCGGACGTCACACTCACGGAAGCCGAGGTGGCCTATCAGGCAGCCGCCGCCTATGTGGGCGTCCTCACGGCCGAGTCCGCACAGCGTTCGGCAGAGGCCGCAGTCGCTGCCGCCGTCGAGGATGTCGAGCGCTCCGAGCGTCGGCGTGATGCCGGAACCGTCACCCAGGCCGATGTCCTCGCGCTGCGGGTGCACCTGGCGGCCATGCGGCAGCAGAGCATCGAGGCCGGCAGTCATGCCGCCGTGGCGCGCGCCACCATGAATCGCCTGCGTGGCATGCCCCTCCACACGGCATTCCGCGTTCAGGAACCCGTCATATCCGCAACCGGTGGCGGTGATGACGAGGTGGCGCAGTGGACGGAAGACGCCATGGCGACGCGCGCGGAACTCAGGAAAGCGGACGCGGCTATCCGGCAGAGCCAGGCGGGCCAGCGACTGGCGGCTTCGCGGTGGTGGCCGCAGGTGGCGGCCCAGGGGGCCTATCAGTGGGCCGGTGTTCGCTTTTCCGAACGGCAGGGGGCCTGGGTGGTGGGGGCCCAGGCCAGATGGATATGGAACGCCGGTGGCAGCGCGGCTGCGGACCTCAAGGCGGCTGCGGCATCGATGGCCCGCGCCCGCGCCGACCGCGAGGCCGTTGCGAGCGCTGTTGCCCTGGATGTCCTGACCGCGAGTACGCGGCTGGTGAGCGCCCGCGCTCGCGCCACTGTGGCGTCCGCCGCCGTCACCGAAGCGCGCGAAAGCGAGCGGATCGTTCGCGATCGCTACGGGGCGGGACTCGCCTCTGTCAACGACGTGCTCGCCTCGGTTGCTGCGGTGCAGCGGGCGGAACAGCAGAGGACGGCTGCACTGACGGACCACATCATGGCACGCGCGGATCTGACCCGCGCCCGAGGACGGAGCACCGAATGACAGTACGACGCAGACACATCGCGGGTCCGGTATTGGCCGCGGTGACGATGACGCTGGCGGCGTGTGGCGGGACGCCGCACACTGCCGAGCTGCCGATGGCCAGTGCCGCGGCCGTGGGTGACACGGCGGCTGTGGCGCTGGTCCCCTGGGTCGAGCGATACGAAGCGGGTGGCATCGTCCGGGCCCGACAGGTGGCCACCGTGGCGAGCCGGATGCTGGCGACAGTGTCGGCCGTGCACGTGACCGAGGGCAGCCTCGTCAAGCGGGGACAGACCCTGATCACACTTGACGACCGGGAAGTTCGAGCCCATGCGACTCGCGCGCAGGCGGTCGTTCGCGCGGCAGAGCGCGCGCTCGACGCTGCCCGGGCCGAATTGGTGGCCGCTGAGGCTGCCCAGCTGCTGGCTCGTGCCAGCCACCGGCGAATCAGCAGCCTCGCAGCGAGTCAGTCGGCCACGGCCCAGGAACTCGACCAGGCCACGGCGGCGCTGTCGGCCGCCGAGGCCCGGGTGCGGTCGGGCATGGCGCGCGTCGCCGAAGCGGAGGCGGGTCACGACGGCGCACAGGCGGGACTGGCGGCCTCGGACGTCAGTGTGTCCTACACCACGTTGCGATCACCGTTCGACGGCCTGGTCACGGCACGTCTGGTTGATCCTGGTGCGATGGCCACACCGGGCGCTCCGCTCGCGACGGTGGACGACGTCTCCTCGTTCACCCTGGAGGCCCGCGTTGATGCCACGCAGCTCGGGCGGCTTCGGATCGGGACGCCCGTGGCCTATCGTCTCGACCGCGGTTCCGATGGGGCCTGGCGTGAGGGCACTGTCGTGGAACTGGGCCACATAGATCCGAATGCTCACACCCGGACGGTGTCTGTCAGCATCGACTCCGAGGGTGTCGAGGCACCCGGACAGTTCGGTCGGGTCGGTCTCCCGGGCACGGAGCGGATGGTGCTGGCGATCCCCGGGACGGCTGTGCGATATCGGGGACAGGTTGCGTCGGTGCTGGTGGTCAGCGACGACGGCCGCACGGCCATGCGAATGGTGTCGCTGGGCGACAGCCGCGACGGGATGGTTGAAGTGCTCGCCGGACTGGCCGATGGCGAGCGGGTGGTGCGCCGCCATGACCGGGACCAATCGAAGGTGCCGGACACGGAGTCACGGCCATGAGCGGGGGGTATGGCCTTGCCGGTCGGCTCGCGCAGGTCTTCGCGCAATCCAAGTTGACCCCGCTGATCATCGGGGCCTCCCTCGTGCTGGGCGTCTATGCCGCTGTCGCCCTGCCTCGTGAAGAGGAGCCCCAGATTGTGGTGCCCATGGTCGATGTGTTCATCGACCTGCCTGGTGCCTCACCGACAGAGGTGGAGCAGCGCATCACCCGTCCGATTGAGCAGCGGCTCTGGGAGATTCCGGGCCTCGAATACCTGTATTCCACCTCCAGTGCCGGGCGCGCCATGTTCATCGCGCGCTTTCTGGTGGGCGAGGACGAGGAGCGTGCGCTGGTTCGGCTGCAGCAGAAACTGGCCGCTGCCGCCGACCGGCTGCCCGCCGGTGCCACCGCGCCGCAGGTGCGCGTTCGATCGATTGATGATGTGCCGGTGATGGCGCTGACGCTGTGGGGCGAGCACTATGAGGACGAGATGCTCCGCGCCCTGGCAGCGCAACTGCAGGAAGCCTTGAAGGAGGTGCCGAACGTCTCGGAGGTGACGGTGCTGGGCGGACGTCCCCGTCAGGTCACCGTGGACCTTGATCCGGAGGCCCTGGCTGCACGCGGAGTGTCGGTGGCCGGGGTGCATCAGGCGCTGACCCAGGCCAACGCCCGGGTGACGGCTGGTGAACTGGTGCGCGACAATGCGAGTGTGAAGCTGACGGCTGGGGGGTGGCCCGAGCGGGTTGCGGCGCTTCGCAGCCTGGTCGTGGGGACATCGGACGGCCCGGTTCGCCTGGGTGACGTGGCGCGAGTGGTCCTCCAGGCGGGGGAGCCGTCGGATTATGTGTTCTTTCATCCTGCTCCCGGGCACTCGCGTCCTGCCGTCACACTCGGTGTCGCCAAGCGTCGTGGCACCAACGCCATCGCGCTGACGCGAACCATCGAGGAGAAGCTGGCCACGCTTCGGGGCGATGTCCTGCCGGACGATGTGCAGGTCACCGTGACCCGGAACTACGGGGAGACGGCCGAGCACAAGTCGAACGAACTGCTGATGCACATGGTCGTCGCCGTGGTGTCGGTCTCGCTGCTGATCTGGTTCGCACTCGGGCGACGGGAATCGCTGGTGGTGATGACCGCGATTCCAGTGACGCTGGCCCTCACGCTGTTCGTGTTCTATCTCTACGGCTACACACTGAACCGCATCACGCTGTTCGCCTTGATCTTTTCCATCGGCATCCTGGTGGACGATGCCATCGTGGTGGTGGAAAACGTCGTGCGTCATGTGCGCATGGCAGGCCAGCGGCTGTCGATGCAGGCGATCGCCCTGATGGCGGTGGACGAAGTCGGGAATCCGACGATCCTCGCGACGTTTACGGTGGTGGCGGCCATTCTCCCGATGGCCTTTGTCGGGGGGCTGATGGGCCCCTACATGCGGCCGATTCCCGTCGGGGCCACGGCCGCGATGCTCTTTTCGCTCGTGGTGGCCTTCATCGTCACGCCCTGGGCGGCGATTCGATGGCTGGCCTCGGGGACTGGCGGCCACGACGAGCACGAGGACCGCATGACAGCGGCGTATCGGCACTTCATGGCCAGGCTCATCCGGGAACCCCGGCGGCGGACCGCCTTCCTGGCCGGTGTGGCCGTCCTGCTGGTCGCCGCCATGACGCTCGTCCCACTGGGCCTGGTGACGGTGAAGATGCTGCCCTTCGACAACAAGAACGAGCTGCAGGTGGTGGTTCGGATGCCGGAGGGGACTCCACTCGAGACCACGGCACGCGTCGTCACGGCGCTGGCAGATGTCACCCTCGGGGACGCTGATGTGCGAAGTGCCCAAAGCTACACCGGCACGTCGTCGCCCTACACCTTCAATGGCCTAGTGAGGCACTACTTCCTGCGGGCGCAGAGTCACCTTGGCGATATCCAGGTGCTACTGACGGACAAGGGCGACCGGTCGGCCCAGAGTCACGATGTCGCGGGGCGCTTGCGTGATCGACTGGGGCCAGAGGCGGCTCGCCTCGGCGCCTCGGTCCAGGTCGTCGAGATTCCACCGGGCCCTCCGGTGCTGCAGACACTGGTGGCAGAAGTCTATGGCCCGGATGCGGCGCAACGGGAAGGGCTGGCTGCTCAGGTCCGGGACGTCTTTCGCGAGACGGCCGGCGTGGTTGATGTCGACTGGTACGTCGAATCCGCGCAGGCACGCAACGAGTGGACCGTGGACAGCGAGCGTGCAGCCATGGCGGGCGTCTCGGCCGCAGACGTGCGCACCACGGTGCAGGTGGCCGTCGCCGGCGCGCCAGTGGGGTTGCTGCATGAACCGTCATCCCGTGAGCCGGTGCCGGTGATGCTTCGCCTCCCCCGGCAAAGGCGGGCGACCGGAGACGCCATCGCGGCGGTGCCTGTGGCGCCCGGCGTGCCACTCGGGGCCCTCGTGCAGGTGCACTCGGCGACCGAGCCGCGAAGCATTTACCACAAGAATCTGCAGCCGGTCACGTATGTGACCGGGGATGTGGCTGGGGTAGTCGAGAGTCCCGTCTATGCCATCTTTGCGATGAATCGTGTGCTGTCGAAGGTGGCGGTGCCCGACGGTGCCGCCCTCGAAGTGTTCAACATGCGCCAGCCCTTCGACAGTGCCCGTTACGCGATGAAGTGGGACGGCGAGTGGCACATCACGCTGGAGGTGTTTCGGGATCTGGGGCTCGCATTCGGGGCGGTCCTGGTACTGATTTACATCCTGGTGGTGGGCTGGTTTCAGTCGTTCGTGACACCGCTGACCATCATGCTGGCGATTCCCTTTTCGCTGGTGGGGATTCTGCCGGCCCACGCCGCACTGGGGGCGTTCTTCACGGCGACGTCGATGATTGGCTTCATTGCCGGCGCGGGGATTGTCGTCCGCAATTCCATCATCCTGGTCGACTTCATCGAGTTGCGCGTCAAGGACGGCATGCCGCTGGAGGAGGCCGTGGTCGATGCCGGCGCCGTGCGATTCCGACCGATGGCACTGACGGCGGCGGCCGTGATCGTGGGCTCCGCCGTGATGCTGTTCGATCCCATCTTCCAGGGGCTGGCCATTTCGCTGATGGCTGGGGAAGTGGCATCACTGCTGCTGTCGCGCATGACGGTGCCGATTACGTACTACCTGACACATCGAAACTGAGGAGGCGTGAAATGACCGTTGATCGGACGCTGCGACTGATCGCAGGTGGAGTGGTGATGGGCAGTGTCGCCCTTGGCATGCTGGTGGATTCGCGGTTCTACTGGCTGACCGCGTTTGTCGGGGCAAACCTGTTCCAGTCAGCGTTCAGCAACTGGTGTCCGATGATGACACTGCTGCGGCGAGCCGGGCTTCGGGGGTGAGGTCCAGGCGCCGGCCCTGATCCCGAGGCGAGCCGAACGGCTGAACCGCCTCCGCGCGGGGCCCCGGCAGCAGTTACTCGCGATGGCGCGCAGTCGCGAGTGTGTCTGCCAGTCCCCGCATCGCCTCGACCAGCACCTGCACCGCCGTCCAGTACTCGTCGAGGCTGAGGTGCTCGTGCGGGGTATGGTCAAGCGCCGCATCTCCCGGGCCGTAGGCCAGAATCGGGCACTGCCAGACCGGTGCGACAACGTTCATGTCGCTGGTGCCGGTCTTCACCACGAAGCCGGGGTTGCTGCCAGGTACGACGCTCCGGATGGCGCCGAGAAAGCTGCGCACGAGCGGCGTGGTGCGCTCTGCGCGCCACGCCTGCTCCCAGCCCCTGAAGTGCAGCAACACGGTGGTGCGGACGCCCGCGAGGGTGACGGTTTGTTTCGAGGGATCGCCTGCACCGGCCGCCAGGGTGACGACCGGCGCTTCGACGGCATCAACAAGGCGCGCCGCCTCGGCGGTCAGCGTGTCTGCAAAGGCCTGGGCCTCGAATCCGACGGGCAATCGCCACGCACACTGCGCATCGACCGTGTCGGTGAGGCCGTCGATGTTGCCGGTGATAAAGCGACGCAGGCTTGGGCTCAGTTGGTCGAAGGGCTTGCCGACGCCCTCGTTGTGCCGATCGGCGTGCGCGCGCACCCAGTTCCACAACTCGACGACAGGCTCGGCCACGCTGGCGTCCGGACCCGCCGTGTGCGCCATCGACTGCGAGGCGGTGACATCGACCAGCAGCCGACCCTTGTAGCCCAGCGTGACTCGATGCGCGTGGCTGGGCTCGCCGATGACACAGGCCATGGGCACTGGCTCGCGCACGCCGTCAAAGCGCGCGGCGATGTGGCGCGCGCCCTTGCTGGTCGCTGATTCCTCTTCGACCGCACCGACCACCACGAGCCGGATGCCCGCCGCATGTGCCCACGCAGCGCCGAGCATGGCTCCGGCGGCGACAAACGTGGCGAGGGGCCCCTTCGCATCCACGCTGCCGCGCCCGTGAAGCACATCGCCCTCGACGCGCACGGGAATCTTTCCCGGCACCGTATCGATGTGCCCGAGCAGCACGATGACGGTGGCGGCATCAGTCGGCCCGAGCTCGCCGACAGCATTCCCCGCGTCGTCTACGAAGGCGCGGTCGTACCCGGCGGTCCGCATCTGGTCGGCAAGCCAGGCACTGGCCGTGTGCTCGTGCCGTGAGAGCGACTCGATGGCGACCAGCCCGTGGACCAGGGCCTCCGCCGATTCCCGGGTCATCATGCGTCGAGGCTCGCGGCGATGGCGTCGATTCCGAGGGTCATCTCGTCCTCGGACAGGATGAGCGGCGGCAGCAGACGCAGAATGGTCGGGCCTGCGGGCAGGGCAATGACGCGATGGTCGACCATCAGCCGTTTGAGGACGGGGGCGACCTTGGTGCGGAGTTCGACAGCGATCATCAGACCAAGGCCCCTGATGTCCCGCACTGCAGGCACACCGGCGAGCCGCTCGCGCAGGCGGGCCAGCATCTGCGCGCCCATGTCGGCACTGCGCTCGATGAGGTGCTCGTCACGGTAGGCCCCGATCGCGGCCAGTCCCGCCGCACAGGCGAGGGGGGAGCCACCGAACGTCGACCCGTGTGCACCCTGGGACAATGCCGCACGCACCTGCGCGGTATAGGCCACGGCCCCCATGGGGAAGCCGCCGCCGAGGCCCTTGGCCATGCACAGCAGGTCGGGCTGCACGCCGACGTGCTCGCAGGCAAACCAGCGGCCCGTGCGCCCGAAGCCGGTCTGAATTTCGTCGGCGATCAGCAGCGCGCCACGTTCGCGGCACACGCGTGCCGCCGTCTCGATGAAGGCGGCTATGCTGAGGTTCACGCCGCTTTCTCCCTGGACGATCTCAACGATGACCGCGGCCGTGTCATCGGTGACGGCCGCGTCGACGGCGGCGGCGTCGTTGAAGGGCACATGCGTCGTGTCGAGCAGCGGACCGAACCCGTCGCGATACTTGGGTTCCCATGTCACCGACAGTGCACCGAACGTGCGGCCGTGGAATCCCTTCGTCGTCGAGACGAAACGCTGACGCCCGGTCGTGAGCCGGGCGAACTTGAGTGCGCCATCCACTGCCTCGGCGCCGCTGTTGCAGAGAAACGCATGTGGCAGGTGTGGCGGCAGCACGCCGATGAGCGCCTCGGCAAACTGCGCGCGCACGTCGTTGTAGAGATAGTTCGGGCACAGGGCCAGTGTCTGCGCCTGGTGCACGATAGCGGCGGTCACACGCGGATGGCAGTGGCCCAGCATGGCCACGCCCTGCGCCGAACTCAGGTCGAGATGGCGATGGCCGTCGCTGTCGACCATCCAGCAGCCCTCGCCACGCACGAAGACGGTCTCGCCCCGGCGGGCCGTGGTGCCCCCGAGAATCTGCTCTTCGTGCAACCACGGGGGGACCGGAGCATCGGACACGGGCGTGCTCACTGGATGTGCGTGCCGCCGCCGGCGAGGGCGCGCGACAGCGGCTGTTCAATGCGGCCATCCGCGAAGATGACCTTGCGGACGCCACCGGCAATGGCCTCGACGGCCCCCATCACCTTCTTCTTCATCCGCCCCTCGGCGTACTGCATGAACTGATCGGCCTGGGCCCGGGGAATCTCGGTAATGAGGGTCGACTCGTCGGGGAAGGCGCGCAGCAATCCTGGGGTATCCGTCAGGATCAGCAGGGCCTCGGCACCGAACGCGCCTGCCACCATGGCCGCGGCCCGGTCGCCGTCGACGTTGATCGCTTCGCCGGCCGTCGAGGCGCCGGGCGGTGTCAGCACGGGGAAGTAGCCCTCGTTCATGAGCAGCCGCAGCAGGTGTGTGTTCACCTTCTCGACAGTACCGGTCCAGTCGTCGCGCAGCACGAGGCGTCGACCGTCGACCTTGATGCGCAGGGTGTCCTTGCGCGTGCCCTCGAAGATGCGGCCATCGAGGCCCGACAGGCCCACGGCATTCACGCCGGCGGTCTGCAGCTTCTCGACCCACATCTTGTTCAGCTGGCCGCAATAGACCATCTCGAAGATCTCGAGCGTGCGTCGGTCGGTGCGTCGACTGACATGGCCGGATTCACTGGTGACAAACTGCGGCGGATGCCCGAGCGCCTCGGCCACGGCGTTGGTGGTCTTCGCTCCACCGTGCACGAGGAGCAGCTCGGTGCCCGCAGCGCGCACGGCGACCAGATCGGCCACGACGGCGTCGATGTTGAGGCTGGTGCCTCCGCCTACCTTCACCACAATCATCGGTCAGGCCACTCCACTAAATCGGGTGCAGTCCGGGAAACTCGAGGCCGAGGCGTTCGTCCCATCCGCACATCAGGTTGGCGCACTGCAGGGCGCTGCCAGCGGCACCCTTCATCAAGTTATCGATGGCGCCGAGCGCCA
>JBIIDF010000238.1:0-4820 GCA_044238535.1 Vicinamibacterales bacterium | reverse complement strand
CGCGCCAATCGCGGGCAGCCAGCCCAGCCACACGGCCATCACCAGCATCAGCATCAGGGCCAGCCAGTACGACGGCGTCGACACGGCCACCAGCGTCAGCGTCATCACGACGTGATCCAACCATCGCTGATGCCGCACGGCAGCGACGACACCTGCCGTCACCCCCACAAGTGCCGCCACCGCCACGCTGGCCACACTGAGCAGCAGCGTGTAGGGCATCCGCGCCGCGAGTTCCTCAAGCACCGGGCGACCGGTTCTGATCGACACGCCAAAATCACCGCGCAGCGTGCGCGCGAGGAAGGCCCCGAACTGCTCGTGCAGCGGGCGGTTGAGGCCCAGCGATTCCCTGATCGCCGCCACGGTCTCTGGGCTCGCATCGAGCCCGGCCGCAATCGCTGCCGGGTCGCCGGGAATGGCGTGCATGATGAGGAACACCAGCACCGACACCCCAAGCAGCGTCGGCACGGTGCGCAGCACGGCCGCCGCGGCGTGCCGCATGCCTAACGCACCACCGCGCGCTCGAAGGTCACGACCCCCAGTGCCGACGGCGACAGGTCGCTCACGCCCCGGCGAGACGCGATCACGAAATAGTTGTCGTACATCCAGAGGGCCCCGGGATCTTCCAGATACACGATTTCCTGGGCGCGGCGATAGAGCGCCTGACGGCGTGCCGCATCGGTCTCCCGCATCGCGGCCGTGATCACGTCGTCAAATTCGGCGTTCGAGTAATAGCCGTAGTTGTTCTCGTTGGTCGGCGCTGTCTGGAAAATCGGCCGCAGTCCCCAGTCGGCATCAGCCGTCGAGGCCCCCGCGCCCATAATGAACAGCTCCTGCGGATTTTTCTCGGGAGGAAGGCCGGCCCAGAACTGCACCATCGTCGCCCAGTCATGCACCTGAATGGTCGACACGATGCCCACCTCGCGCAGCTGCGCGGCGATGGCTTCAGCCAGTTCCACGCCCATCGGATACCGCGGTGTCGTCGCAATCTTCAGGGGAAAGCCATTCGGGTGACCGGCCTCGGCCAGTAGCTGCCGCGCCTTCCCAAGATCGCGCGCGATCTCGCCGAGGGGTGCATAGCCGCGCATGATGGGCGTCAGCGCACTCGTCGACGGGGTTGCAAAACCGTTCACCAGCTGATCGACGATGGCCCGGCGGTCGATGGCCAGTGACATGGCCTGGCGTACACGCCGGTCGTTGAGCGGCGGCTTCGTCACATTGAAGCGGAACTGCTGCGAGCCGATGCTCACGGTCTTCGTCACGGTGATGTCCGGCGATGCGCCGAGGCGGGCCAGTTCCGGGGGAGGCACGCGCGAGATCACATCGACGTCCCCGGCTTCGAGCGCCAGCACCCGTGCCGCGCCCTCGGGGATGGGCCGGTAGACAATGAGGCGCGTCGGCGCCTGCACGCGCCAGTGCTGCTCGACGCGCTCCAGCACCAGCTCCTGGTCGCGCGTCCATCTCACCACCCTGTACGGGCCCGTGCCCACCGTCGCCTCAGCCGTCGTCCCGAACGCTGCGCCGTGACGCGCGATCGCCGCCGGACTGAGAATCGTCGACGAGATATGCGCGATGGTCGGCTCGAAGGCTCCGAAGGGGTACTTGGTAATGAACCGGACGGTGAACTCGTCGACGACCTCGACCCGGTCGAGCATCACGAACAGCGACAGACGCTTGTGCTTCTGCGCCGGATCGAGCACACGGGCAAACGACGCCCTCACGGCCTCGGCATTGAACGGCGTGCCGTCATGGAACATGACGCCCCGCCGCAGGTGAAACGTCCACGTGATGCCGTCAGGCTCCACGTTCCACCGCTCGGCAAGACGGCCGACGATCTTCATCTGGTCGTCGAAGCCGAGCAGCCCCTCGAACACCATCCCAATCACCTGATCCGACTCGGTGTCGGTGGTGTTGTGCGGGTCGAGCGTGGTGGCGTCGGCCGGCGCCGAGAAGACCAGGGTGTCGCGCGGGGCCGTGGCCTCGGGCGCCTGTCCTCCGCCGCCACCGCAGCCGATACCGGCAGCAACCAGTGCCAGCAGCGCGACAAGGGCGGCTTTACGCGACAGACGACTGGAGCTCATGCCGTCACCCACCGCGTGCGGCCGTCCTCGAGGCTGGCGACGCCGTACGCCCAGCCTCCCGGACGCACCATGTGCGCACGACATGCATAGAAGAGCACACCGCGGCCCGGGCATCGGACTTCGTCGACCACTGAAAACGTCTGCGGATCGACGACGCGCGCCATCAGCTCGCCAGGGGCAATCTCGGTGAACTGCCGATCGAGGTCGACCAGTGGCTCGAGATACCCGCCGGCCTTCGGGCCGACGCGCCAGTAGTCGTGCACTTCCAGATAGCGCGGCAGTGCCGGCACGTCACCGTCGAGCATGCCGAGGTGGCGCATGACGCCCAGGGTGCCCGTCAGGTTCTGCTCAATCCATTCCGCTTCGCGCGCGACGCCCCACCCGAGTCCGCCGACTTCGGCCACGATGCCCGGAATGCCGAACTGCTCGCCCGCATACCCCAGCGACGTGCGCGGCCCGCGCAGCCCCGAGTGGATCGTCAGGCAATGCACGAGGGGGAAGCCATACGCCAACGCCATCGCGCGGCTCTGCGACGACACATCGGCCCGCGTGAAGTCGGTGACATAACTGACATCGGCCATCGTCGCTCCCCACCCGCCGACGTGGTAGTCGATGATGGCGTGCGACTGACTCATCAGGTGCGCGGCGATGGCGCGGGTCACCTGATTACTCAGCCACTGATACGGCCCGCCAAAGGTACGGTTGGCATCTGGCTCATCCGCATTGTCAAGGATGCAGCGGCTGTCGGTGAGAAATGCCACGGGATTGGCCACGGGCACCGCCAGCACGGCCCCGCGGAGCGTGGACGGGTCGAGGCGCGCTACCAGCGCCCGCAGGATGAGCGCCGAGAACCACTCGTTGCCGTGCAGCATCGAGAGCAGCAGCAGCGTCGGACCGTCATGGGCCCCGGCCACCACGTGCGTGGGAATCGTGACCGGGCCTGTGAGGTCGTGCGCCACAGGCACAGGGACCACCTGATGTGTCCCCGCCTGCACGCGCGTGCCAGCCAGCAGAATTTCAGGCATGGGCCGGATTATACGGGTTCTAACGGCCTCGGCTCGCACTCGCTCCAGCCGGCACTGCGCGGCACGTGATGGGTCGGATGAGCCACCCCGTCAGTCGCACGGTCAGCACGACCGTTGGCGTGCCCGGTAGACGGCATCGACTGCCGGACCGTCGCAAGAGACGGCCGCCAACACTGGGGACGGCCGTGCCTACGGCGTCGGCTTGACCCTGGCGAACGCAGCGGCCATCGACGTGGCGGGCCGTGACGGCGGCGCCGGCCGCTCGTGGCGGTCGCGGCGCGGCCCTCCACCAGGGGCCGACGGCCGCGTATCAGACTCGCGTGACTGCCGTTCAATCACCGCCTGCCGCTTCATGGTCAGCGACACACGCTGCCGCTTGAGGTCGACCTCGAGCACGGTCACCGTGACGATCTGCCCGGCTTTCACCACATCGCGCGGGTCCTTGACGAAGCGGTCAGCCAGCTGCGACACATGCACGAGCCCGTCCTGATGAACGCCGATGTCGACGAACGCGCCGAAGTTCGCCACGTTGGTCACGACGCCTTCGAGCTGCATACCGGGCACCAGATCCGACAGTGCGTGCACGCCTTCCTTGAAGGCGGCCGTGCGGAACTCGGGACGCGGGTCGCGTCCAGGCTTCTCGAGCTCACGCAGGATATCGCGCACCGTCGGCTCGCCAAACTGCGTGTCGACGAACTCAGCGGGCCGCAACGTCTTCAGCGTATCCGTGCGGCCAATCAGCTCGCGCGGGGCCACGCCCGCACGCGCAGCCATCCGCTCGACGAGGGGATAGGCCTCGGGATGGACGGCCGAGGCATCCAGCGGGTTGTCACCCTGCATGATCCGCAGAAAGCCAGCCGCCTGCTGGAATGTGCGGTCGCCGACGCGGGGCACCTCGAGCAGTGCCTGGCGGGTGCGAAAGGGCCCATGCGCATCGCGATAGGCCACGATGTTCCGGGCCAGCGATTCCGACAGACCCGAGATGCGCGTCAGCAGCGGCGCCGACGCCGTGTTGACATCGGCACCCACGGCATTCACGCAGTCTTCGACGACAGCATCGAGGGTGCGCGCCAACTGTACTTGGCTCACATCATGCTGATACTGACCGACGCCGATGGCCTTCGGCTCGATGCGTACCAGTTCGGCGAGGGGATCCTGCAGGCGGCGGGCGATCGAAATAGCCCCGCGCAGTGAGACATCGACCGTGGGAAATTCCTGCGAGGCCAGCGCCGAGGCCGAGTAGACGGAGGCACCGGCTTCCGACACCACCACTTTCGTCAGTCCCGCGTCGGGATACTGGGCGATGAGCGCCCCGGCCAGCGCGTCCGTCTCCCGCGACGCGGTGCCATTACCGATGGCAATGAGGCTGACATGGTGACGGGCGCAGAGGGCGGCCAGCGTTCGCAGTGCCCCTGCTCGGTCATTGCGCGGTTCGTGCGGAAACACCGTGGCCGTGTCGAGCAGACGACCCGTCGCGTCGACCACCGCAACTTTCACCCCCGTCCGGATGCCGGGGTCGAGCCCCATCGTCACACGCGGGCCAGCGGGAGCCGCCAGCAGCAGGTCACGCAGATTCTTCCCGAACACCTGAATGGCTTCGGCCTCAGCGGCCTCGCGGATCCGCTGCTCGGCATCGAGTTCCAGATGGATTGCCAGCTTGAATTTCCACGTCCAGCGTACGGTCTCCCGCAGCCAGGCATCAGCCGGACGTCGACGG
>JBIIDF010000026.1:0-16767 GCA_044238535.1 Vicinamibacterales bacterium | reverse complement strand
CGCAGATACCGTCCGCGATGGCTCGGGTTCGCGCGGGTCAGTGGAAGACAGGCACCGTGCCCCCGCTGTGGGATGGACATGCGGGCGAGCGGATTGTCGAAGTGCTGGCAACCGTATTGGGATGATGGCCTGGCCGCTGGGTGAACGGTGGGCGGTTCGAGTTGCGACGCTAAGGAAGCTGGGGCTGCGGAACGTCGCCGATGTGGCCTTGTACCGGATGAGTCTGAGGCTGCCCTTCAGTTCCATTCGGCGGCTGGCACCAGTGCCCCCGGCAACTGGGAAGCATTATCGACCGGTGATAGCGGCCGAGTCGCCACCGCCGTCTGACCGGTGGCATCGACAGGGCCAGCTCTTCGGCTGGCTACCCGTGGAATGGGCGCCTCGGCAATGTCCCGACTGGTTGCTGAATCGACTCACGGGACATCGGTATCCCCCGCTGCCATGGTGGCAACTGTCGGACCTCGGTGCCATCGGCGGTGACATCAAGGGCGTCTGGGAACTGTCGAGGTTCGACTGGGTACTGGCGCTGGCCCAGCAGGGGGCCGCTGGTCGCGAAGGCGCATGGGACCAGCTCAACCTGTGGCTCGATGATTGGGAGCGAACCAATCCTCCCTATAGCGGACCCAACTGGATGTGCGGGCAAGAGGCCTCGATTCGCCTTCTGCACCTGGCGCTTGCCGCTCGGATTTCCAGGCAAGTTGAAACCGTGTCGCCGCGATTGCTGTCACTGCTGACCAATCACTTGCGTCGCATTGCTCCTACCTATCGGTATGCCCGCGCCCAGAATAACAACCACGGCACATCTGAGGCGGCGGCGCTGTTTGTGGGGGGGAGCTGGCTTGCGCGCGCGGGGCGACCAGAGGGGAAGCGCTGGTGCGATGCGGGCAGAGCCGCGCTCGAAGACCGGGTGGGGCGTCTGGTCGACCCGGACGGCACATTCAGCCAGTATTCAGTGAACTACCACCGGCTGTTTCTCGATACCGTCGCGATTGCCGAACTGTGGCGACGTGACCTGGGGTTGGCGAATTGGACGGAGACCTTCAGCGAGCGGATGGATGCGGCGGCGCACTGGCTGTCGCGCATGGTGGATGTATCTACGGGCGATGTCCCGAACATCGGTGCCAATGACGGGGCACACATTGCGCGGTTGTGCGCCGCCGCCTACCGCGATTATCGCCCCTCTGTTGCCCGAGCCGAGATGTTGTTCGTACGCCGGTGCGATTCCGTCGAACAATCTGCCAGTGCCGTCGGGTTGGCGTGGTTGGGGATGCCGCACCCGGTGCCAGCTCGACACGCTCCGAGCAGTGCCGTATGTGCCGGTGGTGGTTTCGCGGTACTTCGCAACGCCCATGGCTTCGCTGTGGTGCGCTTCCCGCGCTATCGCTTCCGCCCGTCTCAGGAAGACGCCTTGCACGTGGACTTCTGGTGGAACGGACAGAACCTGCTCAGGGATTGCGGCACCTACAGCTACACCGCCACGGCTGACGAGCTTCACCAGTTCTCTGGTGTCGGGGGCCACAACGTGATCCAGGTCGATGGACGTCCTCAGATGCCCCGGTTCGGACGGTTTCTGCTAGGACGCTGGTGGCCCGATGCAACCGTGTCGGAAATCATCACGACCTCGGGGCTACAGCAGTTCATCGTGTCGGCATCCGACTGCAACGGCCAGCAATTCCGGCGATGCATTCAACTATCGGACACGGGTCTGTGCGTCCTCGACGAGGTGCACGGCGTAACAGCGGAAGCCGTATGGCGGTGGCATCTGCCTTCGGCCCCATGGACGGTCGACCACGGATCGGCAAGCTGGAAGGGCACCCAATTGTGGTGGCAGGTCGATGGCGATGTGATCGCGACACTGTCGGCTTCAGATGAATCACGATACTACGCACAGAAGTCGCCATCGAGTCTCCTGACGGTCCGCAGCCGAGGCACGGGAACGCTGCGCGCGCGCATGGAATGCCGGCCGTGACAGTGCTGTATCTGCATCAGCATTTCACCACTCCCAAGGGGGCCGGCGGTACCAGGTCATACGAGATGGCACGACGCCTTGTCCAGCACGGCCATGGGGTGACGATGGTCTGCGGTTCGTATCGGGGTGGGCATACTGGGCTTGACGGACCGTATATCGGTGGCCGCAGATGTGGGCACGTCGATGGCATTGATGTCATCGAGCTGGAACTGCCCTATGGCAACACAGACGGGTTCGTCCGGCGGAGTATCACGTTTCTTCGGTTCGCCCTGCAGACTGTCGGAATTGCCCTGCGGGAACCCTGCGACCTGATTTTTGCCACGACCACGCCGCTTACGGTCGCCATCCCCTCGGTCGTCGCCAAGTGGGTCCGTCGCAAGCCATTTGTCTTCGAGGTTCGCGACCTCTGGCCCGAACTGCCCCGGGCGATGGGTGTGATCAGAAACCCGCTGATACTTAGCGGGATGCGAGCCCTTGAGTGGATTGGCTATAAGACGGCAGACCGGCACATTGCCCTGGCTCCAGGCATCAAACGGGGGATCGCAGCGGACGGCATCGCTTCAGAATCGATCGCGCTGATTCCGAATGGATGCGATGTGCAGGTGTTTGCGCGTCCCACTGGGCCCTGGAGACCGGCCGGCCTGAGAAGCACTGACCTTCTGGCAGTGTATGCAGGTACTCACGGCCCCGCCAACGGGCTCAACGCGCTGGTTGACGTCGCCGTGGAATTGGAGCGCCGTGGCCGCCGCGATATCTTCATCGTTCTGGTCGGCGAAGGGGCGACAAAGGAACGCCTGAAGCACCGGGTGGCTCGGCTGCGTATTGCGCAACTGCTCTTTCTCGACGCGGTCAGTAAGCTCGACATCGTCAACGTGCTGCACGGCGCAGATGTGGGCATTCAGTGCCTCGCGAATGTACCAGCGTTTTATGAAGGCACGTCGCCAAACAAATTCTTTGACTATCTGGCGGCAGCACTACCGGTCATCACCAACTATCCGGGGTGGGTAGCGTCCCTGATTGATGAACACCACTGCGGGCTCGTCGTGCCCCCCGGCAATGCGGCGGCGTTCGCTGATGCGCTGGAACAACTCGCCGACAACCGTGCAGCGCTGGCCTCAAAGGCCATGCAGGCCCGACACCTTGCGGAGACCCAGTTCAACAGGGACACACTCGGTCACGAGTTCGTGCGCTGGCTCGAAGGAGCCGCACGGTTGTGAAGCGGGGCCTTGATCTTGTGGCGGCATCAGTGGGACTGGCATTGCTGCTGCCCATCATGGCGGCGGTAGCTCTTTTCGTCCTCATCACGATGGGGCGACCTGTTCTGTTCAGGCAACAGCGACCGGGTCTGCACGGGAAGCTCTTTGAGATGGTGAAGTTCCGGACCATGACGGACGCTGTCGACCCGGAGGGACGACTGCTGCCGGATGCCCAGCGCCTTACGGCGTTCGGGACGTGGCTCCGACGAACCAGCCTCGACGAGCTTCCTGAGCTGTGGAACGTCCTGAGAGGCGACATGAGCCTGGTTGGCCCGCGGCCGTTGCTGGTCGAATACTTGCCGCTCTTCTCGAAAGAACAGATGCGGCGGCACGACGTGAGGCCGGGCCTGACGGGATGGGCCCAGGTCAACGGACGGAATGCCACAGACTGGCCCGAGCGACTGGCCATGGATGTCTGGTATGTCGATCATCAAGGCTTCTGGCTCGATGTGCGCATTCTTCTGAAGACCGTCGGCATTGTGTTCAGCGGTCGCGGTGTCAGCCACGACCGGGAGGTCACGATGTATCGATTTTACGGAGACCGTTCGGGTGGTTCGTAACATCAAGGCTGTGTGGGGTACGTCAGGCTTCGGGCGAGAGACCATGGCCTGGCTTACCTCCGCTGTGGACGTTCACACACAGTGTGTGTTCCTTGACGACGCGACTGACCTGGCATCGGAAGTCAACGGGCAGAAGGCCTATCGCTTTGAAGATTTCTTAGACCTGCGCGCAGAATCAAAATCAGTTGTCATTGCCGTGGGAGACCCTGTCATTCGACGGCATTTGAGTGTCCGCGCCGCACATGCAGGTCTCGAATTTTTCTCAGCGGTTGCCCCGAGTGCCTTCGTCGGTTACGGCGTGCAGATTGGGCTTGGGGCCATCATCGGGCCTCAAGTAGTCGTTACCGCGGACGCGCGAATTGGCAACCATGTGCATATCAATATCCTTTCCTACATCGCTCACGACTGTGTCGTCGAGGATTACGTCACCGTCGGCCCGGGGGCGGCATGCAACGGTAATGTGCATGTGCATGAGGGCGCATATCTCGGGGCGAAGTCGGTCATCCGACAGGGCCGCCCAGGACAGCCGGTCATCATCGGGCGAGGCGCTGTCGTCGGGATGGGGAGCGTGGTGCTGAACAGCGTGCCCCCCGGCACGACCGTCGTCGGCAATCCTGCGAAGCCGCGATAGACCAGGCACTCGAGACGAACGTCGTGTTGAACACACCCTTCTCTCCATGGCCATCGTATTCCCGCGAGGAGGTTGAGCGGGTTGCAGCGGTCGTGGCATCGAACCGCGTCAATTACTGGACGGGCACTGAAGGACGCGAGTTCGAGCGCGAGTTTGCCGCGTGGACCGGCGCGACTCATGCCATCGCCCTTGCGAATGGCACGGTGGCACTGGACCTGGCGGTGATGGCCCTCGGCATCGGGCCCGGCGATGAGGTGGTGGTCAGTCCACGTTCGTTCATGGCGTCGGTATCGTGTGTGGTGACAGCCGGGGCCGTCCCGGTCTTTGCCGATGTCGACCGCGACAGCGGAAATCTCACGGCCGCCAGCATCGAACGCGTGTTGACGCGCAGAACAAAGGCCGTCATCTGTGTGCACCTGGCCGGCTGGCCGTGCGACATGACGGGCATCATGGCCCTCGCCGAGGCGCGGGGTCTGAAGGTGATTGAGGATTGCGCGCAGGCCCACGGTGCACTGCATCGAGGCCGCAGCGTCGGCACCTGGGGCCACATTGGCGCCTGGTCGTTCTGCCAGGACAAGATCATGACGACCGCGGGCGAAGGCGGCATGGTCACCACCAATGACCGCGACCTGTGGGACGTCATGTGGTCCTACAAGGACCACGGAAAGACGTGGGACAGCGTCTACGGGCGCCAGCACGCGCCAGGCTTCCGTTGGCTGCACGATCGGTTCGGCACGAACTGGCGGATGCTCGAGGTGCAGGCCGCCATCGGGCGCCTGCAACTTGGCATGATGTCCGCCTGGAGCGCGGCGCGGGCCAGACATGCCGCCACCCTGGCGGCTGCCGTCAGGGGGATCGATACGATCAGGTGCCCGGCGTTCGGCTGCGTGTCTTCGTGCGAGCAGACCTGCGCCTCTGCCTCAGGCTGCCGGCATGCGAACTACAAGTTCTACGCCTACGTCGAACCTGAGGCGCTGGCGGAAGGATGGACCCGTGACCGGGTGGTCAGCGAGGTTCTCGCCGCCGGTGTGCCGTGCTATCACGGCACGTGCTCTGAGATTTATCTCGAGCGGGCCTTCGACAACACAGGCTGGCGGCCCCGCGAGCCGCTGCCCGTTGCACAGGAGCTTGGCCAGACATCACTCGTGATGCTGGTACATCCGACACTCACCGATGAGGAAGTCAACACCTCTGCCGCAGTGCTGGCGTCGGTGATGCGCAAAGCTCAGCGGTAGTGTCACGTCGCCCCTCCCAGGGGCGTTCACGTCAGTTCATTCGTCCAGCCACCAACCGTCACCGCCTACGGCGAGTGACGGCGCAGCCCGTGGTCGCGATGCCGAACCTGCAGCCCGCACGGTTCGCGCCGTCATTTCCCGGCACTCAACGCCTACACCATGCGCAACCGATACCTGTTCTTTCTGGATGCGTTCGCCATTGTGGCCGCCGTCTGGGCTGCCTTCGCCTTCCGGTTCGACTGGATGTTCATCGAGGCCAGACCGGCATTCTGGCCCTTTGCGGCCGTCGCCGTCACGGTGAAGCTGGCGACGTTTGTCGGCTTTGGCATTTACCGGCGGTACTGGCGATACGCCACGTTCGCCGACCTCATGACGTTCGTGCTGGCGAATCTCGTCGGGTCGATCATCGTGGCAGCGCTGGCCGTGTCGGTGCGGGTGGGCGATGCCATGCTCGGCGTGTCCCGCAGCATTCCGCCGCTGGAACTGGTGTTTGCTACGGCGTTCACGGTGGGGCTGCGGGCCTCGGTGCGTGCCATCGGCGACGCACGTGCCAAAGCCAGTCGACGGACCTCGGTACCGCTGCCGCGCGTCGTCGTGGTCGGCGCAGGAGAGGCCGGTACCCGCGTGGTGCGCGAGATGCAACGCAATCCGCAACTGGCACTCGCACCGATCGGCTATCTGGACGATGATCCCGAGAAGATTGGCACGCGCATCCACGGCATTCGCGTGCTGGGCGCGCTGGCTGATTTGGGGGCAGTGTGTGCGAGTCACACTGTCGACGAGGTGATCATCGCCCTGCCCACCGCCGGAGGGGCGACGTTGCGGGCGCTGTCGGACCGGTGTCGCGAGGCCAGGGTGGCCTTCAGGGTGATGCCCGGCATGTTCGAACTGCTCGATGGCCACGTCAGCGTCAGCCGGCTGCGCCCCGTCGAAATCAGCGACCTGCTCAGGCGACCGCAGGTGCCGTCCGCAACCTCGGGCAATGGCTACCTCAGGAATGCCTGCGTGCTGGTCACGGGCGCTGGCGGGTCAATTGGCTCGGAACTGTGCCGCCAGATCGCCGCAGCAGATCCGGCACGCCTGGTGCTGCTGGGGCACGGCGAGAACAGCGTGTTCGACATCACCTCCGAGCTGCGTCAGCGGTATCCCGGTCTTGAAACACGGGCCGTCATTGCCGATGTGCGCGATGGGCGGCGCATCGAACGGCTGTTCCGCGATGTGCAGCCCACCGTCATCTTCCATGCTGCCGCGCACAAGCATGTGCCTCTCATGGAAGAGAATCCCGTCGAGGCCATCACCAACAATGTCGCCGGCACGCGGAACGTGGTGTCTGCAGCCGCGGCCGTCGGTGTGGAGCACCTCGTGATGGTGTCGACCGACAAGGCAGTCGCGCCCATGAACATGATGGGCGCCTCGAAGCGACTGGCCGAACTGGTCGTGCAGCAGGCCGCCGCCCTGCACCGTAAGGCGTACACGGTGGTACGATTCGGGAATGTGCTGGGCAGCCGGGGCAGTGTCGTGCCCATCTTCAAGAAGCAGATTGAACAAGGTGGACCCGTCACCGTCACCCACCCCGACGTGCGGCGCTATTTCATGACCATTCCCGAAGCCGTGCACCTCATTCTCGAGGCCGGCGGTCTGGCACGCGGGGGCGAGCTGTTTGTGCTCGACATGGGCGAGCCGGTGCGGCTGCGCGATATGGCCGCCGACATGATTCGCCTGTCCGGCCTGACCGAGCAGGACGTGCCCATCACGTTCACCGGACTGCGCCCGGGTGAGAAGCTGGACGAGGCGCTGTGGGAAGACGGGGCGCACGTCGAGCCGTCAGGCCGCACCGGCATCAGGCGCGTGCACGAGCCGCTGGCCGTGCAGAGTGAAGCCCTGGTACCGGCCATCGACGGCCTGGTGGCCGCTGCCGAGCGGCACGATCTGGCGCGGCTCTATGCGATGATTCGAACGATGCTGCCGCACTCGACCCTCCAGCGGACTGCCGACCTGGCGGCACCTGCGACGCCCGCCACTGTCGTGGCGCTGCCCCTGCGGCAGGCGTAAGCCCGGGTCCCCCATTTCCGTGCCGCGCGACCGCTATCTCAGCCTGCTGTTCGTCGATGCCCTGGCCGCCACCCTGGCCGTCATCGTCGGACTCGCAACCTGGTCGCTCACGGCCGGCTTCGACCTGAACCTCGCGACCCTCGCACACCACGGGCAGTGGTTCGCCGTCGTGCCCATCTGGGTGCTGAGCCTGAACGGCAGCCGCGCCCCCAGAATCGCGTTCGATGCGACCGCCGCCGCACAGGCCATCGCCCGGGCCGCGGCCGTGCTGCTGGTCACCTATCTGGCCGCCTACTTCGTCGCAGGCGCCGACCGGCTGCCACGCCTGCTCGCCCTGTATGTGGTGTGGGGCGCCGGCTGGTTCACGTGGGCCGGTCGCCTCGTCGCGCTCTGGCTCCTCACACGCCACGCCTTCGTCAGGACGGTCGCGCTCGTCGGTGATGACGATGACCGGGCGACCCTGCAGGCCCTGATGGCCACCCCCGGCATGGCCGATGCCCGGTGGGTCGACGAGCCGCAGGACGCCACAGAAATCGTCGTGTCGACGACGATGGCGCTGACACCCGAGCGGACAGACTGGCTGATTGGCCGGCACGAGGCCGGGGTGGGCGTGACCACCCTCGCCGATCTGTATGAGGCGGTCTACGAACGGGTGCCCGTCAGCCGGGTCGGCCGCGACTGGGTGGTGCTGCACCTGCTGGCCGGAGACAGCGCGCGACAGGTGTCTCCGCTGCTGATGCGCGGACTCGACATTGCCGGCGCCGTGGGCCTGCTGGCCGTCGCCGCGATTCCAGTCGGTCTGGCCGCTGTGGCCGTCGTCATCGAATCGGGCTGGCCGGCGTTCTACACGCAGATTCGCGTGGGGCAGGATGGTCGCCTGTTCCGCATCATCAAGATCAGGTCGATGCGGCACGATGCCGAACGCGACGGGGCGCAGTGGAGCGGAGAAGCCGACCCTCGGGTGACCCGCGTCGGCAAGTGGCTGCGCAAGACCCACCTGGATGAGCTGCCCAACGCCTGGGCCGTGCTGCGCGGGCACATGAGCCTGGTGGGCCCGCGGCCCGAACGGCCAGAGTTCCTGCCCATGCTGCAGGAGGCCATTCCCCTCTACCGAGCGCGCTTCGCCGTGAAGCCGGGGCTGACCGGGTGGGCCCAGGTCAGTAGCGAGTATGGCGATTCAATCGACGCGGCCATCACGAAGCTCGAATACGACCTCTACTACGTCAGGCACCGGTCGCTGATGTTCAATCTGAGAATTCTTGCCCGCACGGCCACACGGATGCTGGGCATGCGGGGGCGATGACGCCAGGGTCCCCGGAGCCCCGCCCCGTCGCCTCCGGGCGGCGGGTGCTCCGCCATCTGGTGCTGGCACTGGTGTCGACCGTCGCCGCACCGCCCCTGCTGGCGTGGAGTCTGCACGCGCAGCGCGAGACCGAGACCCGTCGTGCCCTGCAGGCCGCTGTGGGCACGACGCGCGCGGCGACGTTGTCGCGCCCGGCCAGTTCGACGGTGGCGGTGATGTGCGGTCAGGGACGCGTGCCCGATATCGACCGGCGCACCGCCGTCGACCGGGGATTGGACCAGGCCTGGCCGATTCATGCGGCGTGGCTTGCGGCACTGGCGCGGTCCGCCTCCGGGACCGGGGCACTGACCTCAGATGCCTGGGGCTACTGCAGCCTGTGGCGCACCGGCGGACCAGGTATGACGGTGCTGCTGTCAGCGGGCGCGAACGGCCTGATTGAGACCCCGCTCGATGCGTCCGTCGCCGGCGGTGACGACATTCTGGTCGCGGTCGACTAACATTCCGCCCGGTGGCCGTCGCCGTTCTCATCGTCAATTACCGGTCGTACGACGCCCTGGCCCGCTGTCTCGCCTCGCTGCAGCCCTGGCTCGGCCCCGATGATGAGGTGGCGGTGGTCGACTGGGTCTCGTCCGCCGATGCACTGCGTCCGCTGCAACTGCGTTTCGACCGGGTGCACTGGCTGCCCCGTCACGATAACTGCGGGTTTGCTGCGGGAGTGAATCTGGCCGCAGCATCGACGACCGCGCCCGTGCTGCTGCTGCTCAATCCGGACAGCATCGTGGAAGGTGCCGTGGTGCGCGGGCTCGAACAGTGGCTGACGGCACACCCGATCTGCGCGGTGGCCGGGCCGTGCGTGCTCGATGCCGACGGACATGTGCAGGCCTCAGCCCGGCGTTTTCCCGGCGTGACGACCGCACTGGGCGGGCGGACGTCGTGGCTGACCCGCCGGTTTCCCGGAAACTGGTTTGCCCGACGGAACCTGGTCACCGAGGTGGCTGGGGGCTATCAGGTCGTCGACTGGCTGGCGGGGTCGTGTCTGGCCACACCGCGCGCGGTGTTCACGGCGCTCGGGGGGCTGGACGAGGGGTTCTTCCTCTACTGGGAAGACGCCGATTACGGCCGCCGTGCCTCGGCGCGTGGCTTCGAGAGCCACTACGTGCCGGCGGTGGGGGCGGTGCGCCATGCCGGTGGCGAGTCGTCTGCGCATGCGCCCGTGCGATCGATTCGGGCCTTCCATCGCAGTGCCGCGCGGCTGTTCTGGAAGCATGCGGGCGTGGGACGGGTCTGGTTCCCGCTGGTGTGGGTGGGGCTCTGGCTTCGGGGAGAGCTGAAGGTGGCGGCCGTCCGACTCAGGACCTGAAGCCGCAGATGGCGCGCCAGACGCCGATGCTCCAGGCCAGGTGGACGGTGGCCAGCGCCGCTGCGGCAGACAGGGGCAGCACTCGGCGCGTGAGGCCCACGTGGAGCCCCATGGCCAGCACCGCCGAGGGGTAGGCCACCAGCCCCACACGCGACCACAGCGCCACCCCTGTGGGCGTGTCGATGAGCATGGCGGCAATCCAGCACGCCGCCGACACCACGAGCCACGGCAGCAGCAGCGCCGGGGGCACCTGACGCAGGGCGAGGGCGCGCGGGTCTTTGAGCAGCATGTGCGCCTTCCAGTAGCCGTAGCGCCGGTACTGCTGCCAGAGCGAGCGCAGCGTGGGTCTGGCCGAGTAGGTGGCGATAATGCCGCGGTTGAGCACGACGGTCAGGCCTTCCCGTGAGGCCCGGTAGTTGAAGTCGTAGTCCTCGTTGGCGGCCAGGCGTTCGTCGTAGCCCCCGAGCCGCTGCCACAGGTCACGGCGAAACGCGCCGAACGGCACCGTGTCGACCGGATGCTGCAGGGCTCCCTTGCGATCGGCGTGACGGTAGGCGGCACCTCCGGTGCCTGCGGGATGCGAGACGACAGCCGCGATGGCCCGTGCCATCTGGGTCGTGGCTCCCGGCACCACGCGCCACACGCCGCCGGCCACACCCACCGAGGGTGGCTCGAGCGCCAGGCACGAGGCCTCGACATACCGGACGTCGGGAACGCAGTGCCCGTCGAGGCGGACGATGATGTCGGCGTCGGTGGCCGCGATGCCGGCATTCATGGCCGGACCCGGTCCGCGGCCGGTGCCCTCGATCACCCGCACGCGGGAGGCCATCGCGGGGTGCCCGTCGCACCAGCGCGCCACCGCCAGCCTCGACCCATCCGTCGACCCATCGTCGACGATGACGACTTCGTCCGGGAGACGGGTCTGGGCGGCGATGGCATCGAGCAGGCCGGCGAGATGTGCCTGCTCGTTGCGGCAGGGAATGACGATGGCGACGGTCACAGCCAGGGTCCGTAGTAGCGCATGGCCACCCAGAGGAAGGCCCCGCCGTGCATCAGGGCGAGGGTGAGCATGGCGGCTGCGCGCGGCCACGCGTGGGGTATGGTGGACAGCCAGTGGCCGGCCGCGCTGAGGGTGATGATGGCGACGGGGAGTGACACCGGCAGCAGATAGCGTCCGTGGACATTGCGGCCCATCATGGACGCGGCGACGGCCACGAGTGCCACACCGAGCACACTGGCGGCCAGCGACGCGAGGGCCCATCGGCGCAGCGGCGCGTGGGGCGTCAGCGCGACGGCCAGCAGGCCGAGTCCGAAGAGGATCACGAGCAGCGCCATGATGGCGTCGGGCAGCATGGTATCGGCCCAGCCGAAGCCGCCCCACAGGCCAGTGAAGGTCAGGTCGTCGAAGCCGGCCAGTCGTGCGCTGGTGAAGACCGAGGCCATCACTGCGGCGGTGTAGCTGGTGGCCGTGTCGAGTCCGGGGGCCCCGACCTGGCCGAGCATCGGCAGGGGGCCGAGCAGTGACCAGAGCATCTGGCCGCAGGCGATGCCCACCAGGCCCGCGGTGAGCCATTGCAGGCCACGGTCGGCGGTGCGCGAGTTGCGCAGGCGCTGACGCAGTGCGGTCGCTGTGCGGTCGAGCAGGGCGAGGCCGAGGAGCAGCAGGGCCAGCACCCAGGGGTGCGTCAGCATGCCCTGCAGCAGGCCGTTGACGGTGTCGAGCAGGGCGACGAACGTCGGGCGGAAGGGGGCGTCGTAGCGCTGAAAGCCCACCTGCGCCAGGTCGCCGGTGACCGGGATCAGTGCCAGGGTGCCGAGCGAGAGGCCGGCCCAGAACGGCCACCCCTGACGCTGGTGCGGACCCGTGGCGATGTGCACGATCAGCAGCAGCGCGACCAGGGCCAGCACGGGCAGCGCCGACAGGCTCGTGCCCAGCAGCAGGGCGCTGGACAGCCCCAGCATCAGGCCTGCGATGCCGATGCGCCGGCCCGACACCGCGAGCATCAGCACACTGGCCGATGCCAGCACGACCCAGGACACCACAAACGCCCAGTCGGACAGCATGACGGCGAACGAGGGCACGGCGGGGGCCAGCATCGCGCCGGCCAGCAGCCAGGGACTACCGACGGGGCCTGCCCATGTGACCAGGGCCGCGGCGATGGCCATGGCCGCCGCAAACACGAGGGCGTTGAACAGGCGCAGGCGCTGCAGGGTGATGGCGGGCGACGGTTGCGTGGCGACAGGATCGACCGCGCGCCACAGGGCCGCCGAGACGGGACTGCGCGCATCCATCCGTTCTGCGTGCACATCGCCGGTCCAGGCTTCCGGGTGAGGATGGTCGATGTCGAGGGCGGTCAGATGCTCGTCGCGATGGAACCGGACGCGTTCGAAGTGCACGCGCTTTGCGAGGGTCTCGAGGGTCAGCGGCAGATCGGCCCGACCGACGACCTCGCCGTAGCTCAGCAGATGGTCGGTGTCATCGGCGCCCTGCAGAGGCGGAATGACGAGCGTCCACAGCACACCCAGGGCCAGCGCCATACTGCCGGCTGCAAGGGCCGCGCGGGGTATGCGACCCGCCGCGTCACTCGTCCAGCTGACCAGGTGCCACACACCGACGCTCCATGAGAGGGCGACGATCATCAGCAGGCCGAGGGTGACGGCCCCTGTGGTGTCGTCCCACAGCCACATCAGCACGGCCAGGCGCGAGACGTCGGGGCTGGCGGTCGTCTGGCGCAGACGGCCACGGAGCAGCAGCATTCCTGCAGACCGCGACTCGGGCGGCGTCATCGTCAGGCCCTGATGGTCGGGGGCGCCATCGGCTGCGACACGCCATCCGGCCAGCTTGAGCACGCCGGGGCCGGTCATGGCGACGTCGAGTGTGCCTGTGTCTGCCGTGCGGTCAGGGCATGGGGCTGCCACGTTCAACTCGAGGAGGCCGCCGTCACGTGCGGTGACTGGTGCGGGCAGGAGGAACCGGCAGTCGCCCAGTGTCAGCGTGGCGGCGGTGATGACCGGGGTCGTGCGGTCTGTGACGAGGCGCAGCGCGAGGACGTCGACGTGGCTGAGACGGAGCGTGCCTTCGCGCCATAGCGGCACCTGTCGTGAGACAGCCGGGCCGTTAGAAAACAGCAGTCCGACGGGTGCGCCCGTGGCGTCGACGCGGTCGACCGAGAGTGACCGGTCGAGGACGCGTGACGAAGGGCCGGCCAGAAAGACGAGGACAGGGCCGAGCAACAGCAGCCAGGCGGCGAGGGCCACCAGTCGGCGTGCCTGCGTCTGTGGCGCCGCCGTCGAGTGTGTCATGCCGGCCGGGCCTGTTTACCGCGCCACATCCGGAAACGACGCGTCGCGGGCGTTGATGACGGAGGGTTCTCCGAGCGGCCATTCGATACCGAAGGCCGGGTCGTTGTAGCGGTAGCCTCGCTCGTGCGCGGGGGAGTAGTCTCCCGAGACGACGTAGAGCACTTCGGTGTCGTCGGCCAGCGTCTGGAAGCCGTGCGCGTAGCCAGCGGGCACGTGCAGCACGCGGCGATTGTCGGCCGACAGTTCGTGACCGGTCCACTGCAGATAGGTGGGTGACTCGGGCCGCATGTCGACGGCGACGTCGAAGATGGCTCCGCGCGTGACACGCACGGTCTTGTGCTGTTCGTGCGGGCTGACCTGCAGGTGCATGCCGCGCAGCGTGCCCTTCCGGTAGCTGAACGAGAGCATCATCTGCGCGACTCGGGTGTCGATGCCGTGTCCTGCCAGCGCTGTGGTCAGCCAGGCATTGGTGAAGATGCCTCGTTCGTCCTGAAAGCTGTCACTGCCGATGAGAAATACGCCCGGAAGGGGTTGCGAAAGCACGTTCACGGTACCCCATGCTAGCAGGAGCGTCCGTCGGCGCGCACCTGTGAGTACTGCGCCGCACCCCGCGGGACCGCCGGAGTCGAGCCCCGATGTGCAGATTCCTGACTGAGAGTCCCCTTCACCAGCATCACGCCATGGACAAGCGCTGTTCACGTTCCAGTCTCGGTGTAGTCCTCGTGGCGTTGGTGTGCCTGTCCGCCCCTGGTGGGGGTGCACAATCGCCAACCCTTGGTGCCGGGACGGCGATTCCTCCCCTGGACCCCCGCATCACGTGGATTCTGCCGTCTGAGGACCGGCTGATGAGCGCCGATGCCGATGGGATGGCCCGGATCGTCGGTGAACTGCAGCGGCGCATCGGCGACAACCGTACCCTGACCCGTGCACGTGTGGGCCTGTCGGCATTTCTGGGCCTGCAGATGAACGAGTGGGTGATTGATACGACCGATGGCGCGGCGCTCAGAACGGCGCTGGCGCCTGTGCTGGCACAGGTGGATGCGGCGCTTGACCGCGCACGGCCGCATCGGCTGCCGATCGGGTTTTCGGTGCTGACTGCGATTCGCGAGCGTGTGGACCCGGTGCAAGTGGCGGCACAGGCCGAGGATCGACGCAACGTGCAGTGGTATCACGACCAGGCCGTCGCCCCGGGCTGGGTGACCTACTCACGGTATGCCCGGAGGTTGAGGCGCGTGCAGGAAGCCTATGTGCGGATGTTCGGCACGCTGATGGCCGAGCGCATGGCGCGGGACCCGGACCTGCTCGTCGCCGCGACCGGGGATGGCGAAGTCGAAATGAGTTACGACCGGTGGCGCGAAGTACAGGATCTGCGCGACCCGGTGAAGGGCCCGCAGGTCTCGTGGGCCGATTACTCGCCGTTCGCGGTGGCCGAATTCCGTGACTGGCTCCGCGGTGACGGGCTGTATGCGCCGGGTGCGGCCTATGCCGCCGATGCCCACCCCGATGCGGCGCGGTATCGCGGCGACCGGTCGCCGGCGGACGACACCAACCGCGACGGTCACACGCTGAATGGTGACTACGGCACGGCGTTCACCACCTGGGCGCTGCGCTACGCCGACTGGTCTCTGGGCGATGCCGAGACGGCCGGCGCGATCGGGGCGTCTGCACAGGGCCCCGCCGAGATGCAGCCCTCGGGGTTTGATCCGCCGCGCGTCCGTGCCGAGGGGGAGCCCTGGTTCGCGGTGTGGCTGCAATTCA
The DNA here is from genome assembly GCA_044238535.1 of Vicinamibacterales bacterium. Taxonomy (GTDB): domain Bacteria; phylum Acidobacteriota; class Vicinamibacteria; order Vicinamibacterales; family UBA2999; genus VFZN01. The sequence continues at coordinate 1,340 of JBIIDF010000026.1, read as the reverse complement.
GGCAGGCGCTGATTCATCACTACAACCGCGATGTGGCCCGCTGGGTGACCGAGGGCTTCGGTTCCGACCCGGCCACGCGTCGGGGCATTCCCCGTGACCGCTGGTACTCGGCCCAGATTCCGACCGACATGCTGTTCGGGATTCCGCCCGCCGACTCTGGCGTGAGGCTGTTCACATCGGGCAGCGCCCACACGACGGCCGACATCCGGCCGTACGGCACGCCCGGCGTGACGGGCTACGCCGTGAACCTCAGGCGTGACGGTGGTGACGGGCCGTATGCGCGCACCGTGCGACATGCGGCGCCGCGCATGAAGGCCATGGGCGGGCGGTGGGCGATTGTCGAGTGGAACCCCAGTGACCCGTGGTCAGAGAGCCGCGACGTCTATGACGAAGAAATGGCGCTGCTGCTCGAATACCGGCCGACGCTGCTGATGCCCTACAAGCTGAACGACGGGCACTATCGCATTTACGACTCGGGGTTCGAGCCGGCGCTGAAGGCCTTTGTGGCACGCATCGGTCAGCCGGGTGGGTGGCTGCCGCATATCGAGTGGCAGCCACAGCTGTACGTGCAGGCAGGGACGCCCGTGGGTGATGCGCACCTGACGGCGACGGCGTCGCTCCCCGGCCGCTTCGTCTGGAACCTGACCAGGGGCACGGTTCTGCCGGTGGGTACGCATCGGCTGCAGATGCGGTTTACGCCCACCGACCGCGAGTACGGCCCGGTGACACGCGACGAGACCCTTGTCGTGAGTCCGGTGGGGGTGCCTGCCCTGATGGTCGACACCACACCGTTGTTGTTCACGGGCGTCAACACGGCGGGCGTCATCACCGAGATGTCTGGGCCGCAGACCGTGCGCATCGATCTGCAGGGGGCCGGCACTGCGGTCTGGACCGCGGTGGTTGATCAGCCGTTTGTGACGGTGACCCCGACGCGTGGCCAGGGACCTGGTGTGCTCACCGTGGCGGTGAACGCGCTGGGCGCACGGGTGGGCGAGGTGTATGAAGCCGTCGCGGTGGTGACCGTGATGGCGGACGGTGTGGCGGTCGGCTCGAGTCCCCGCACGTTTGAGGTGAATATCCGCGTCAGGAAGGAAGACCAATGAGATGCGTGACACGTGAGATGCGGGCCCTGTGCAGCGCGGTGCTGTGGGGCCTGTCGGTGGTGGTGGCCGCGTCCCAGCCTGCGACTGATGCGACGCTGCGTCCGACGATCGGCGTGGCGCATGGCCTCAATGGCGGGGCGTCTGTGCATTTCGTGGCACCGGCGAGCCCGCGCGTGGCCATCACCGGCTACCGCGTGACGGCGACACCGGTCGCGCCTGACACCGGGGAGCCGTCGG
>JBIIDF010000237.1:0-4833 GCA_044238535.1 Vicinamibacterales bacterium | reverse complement strand
CGTGCGGGATCCGTGACGACATCGTGATACTGCACGTCGCAGACCGCAAAACAGGGCCGTCTCGCCATGAAGCGCGCCACCTGCTGCAGGTGCCCGGCATAGAGCGTGCGGGTGCGGTCGTCCTCGGGTCCCCGAGCCTCGGCACGCGCGTCGAGCATCGCGTTCTGCGAGGCCAGCACCTCGTCCAGGTGCCGATGCATGAAGATGACCTGGTAGTCGTACTCTTCCGGCAGGTAGGTGAGCAGGAACGAGATGATCTTGACGCCCTGGCCACGCGCCTCGGCCAGCCACCCGGTGGGTCCCGCCTTGTCGAGCGTCTTGACCTGCTCGAGCTCAAAGTAGCCGTGGGGGTTGCTGCCGTCGGCTCCACGCTCGCCGTCGGTCATCAGGGACATGCCGCCCGCCGCCAGCATCCGCATGGCCATCGACGTCCCCGAGCGCGGCAGGCCCGATACGACCACGACGGGCCGGCCACGACGCCAGCGGCGGATGAGTGCACGGGGGGAGCGCCATGTTGCCAAGCAGGGGACCTGCCGCCTAGAGTAACAGGGTTGACCCGCACGCCACTCCCGCACATGTTCGCGTCCACGGCCCTCGCGCTGTGGCTGCTGCTGGTCAGCGCAGAGCCCGCATCGGCCTACATCGGGCCCGGGGCCGGCTTTGCCCTCATGTCCTCAGCGTTCGTGCTGGTCACCACGATCCTGGTGGCGATCGCCACGCTGCTGGTGTGGCCGTTCCGCGCCGCCTGGCGCTGGGCCACCGGCATCAGGCGTCCGAAGGCGCGCATCCGGCGACTGGTCATCGTGGGCCTGGACGGCCAGGACCCGAGGCTCACCGACCAGTTCATGCGCGAGGGTCTGCTGCCCCACTTCTCGGCGCTGGCCGCCTCAGGCAGCTATCAACGATTGCAGACCACCTATCCTGCGCTGTCGCCGGTGGCGTGGTCGTCATTCAGCACCGGCACGCACCCGGCCAGGCACAACATCTTCGACTTCCTCGACCGTGACCGGCGCACGTATCTGCCCAGGCTGTCGTCGGCGGTGATTGGTCCGGTCACGCGCGTGCTGAGGCTCGGGCGCTTCCGACTGCCACTGGGCCGACCCGACCTGCGCCTGCTGCGCCGGTCGAAGCCGTTCTGGACGATTCTCGGCGAGCACCGCATCTGGAGCACCATCCTCCGCGTGCCGATCACGTTTCCTCCGGATCAGTTTCATGGCGCCGAATTGAGCGCGATGTGTGTCCCCGATCTGCTGGGCACCCAGGGCACCTTCCTGCTGGCCTCGACGCGTCCGGCGACCGGGCGCTTCAAGGAAGGCGGCATCCGTCTCGAGATGACCCGCGACGGCGCGGCGATGCACGGCGTGGTCACGGGGCCACCCAATACGCTGCTCGACGGCGAGCCCCCGCTCACCCTCCCCCTGCGTGTCGCGGTGCAGGCCGACTCCCGCACGGCGACCGTGACCATCGGCGGCACCCGCGTCGCCCTGACGCAGGGGGTGCTGAGCGACTGGGTGACGCTGTCGTTCCCGGCAGTACCGGGCATGGCCATCGCCGGTCTCACGCGACTGCTGCTGACCGAATGCAGCGAACACATCTCGCTGTATCTGTCGCCCATCAACCTCGATCCCGAGCGCCCGGCGATGCCCATTTCGCATCCGCCATACTTCGCCAGCTACATGGCGGCGCGCATCGGGGCGTTCTCGACGCTGGGACTCGCCGAAGACACGTGGGCCCTGAACGAAGGCGTCACAGACGAGGCGACGTTCCTGCAGCAGGCATACGACATCGACCGCGAGCGTGAGGCCATGCTGCACGCCTCGCTCGACCGTCTCGATCGCGGGGCGCTCGTGTGCGTCTTCGACGCCACGGACCGCATTCAGCACATGTTCTGGCGCCATCTCGAGCCGGCGCATCCGGCCGCACGCCGTCTCACCGATACGACCCACCGCCACGCGATTCGCGACCTCTACGTGCACAACGACGCGCTCGTCGGACGCGTCCGCGCGCGCCTCTCGCCTGACGATGTCCTGATGGTGATTTCGGACCATGGATTCACGTCGTTCAGGCGTGGTGTGAGCGTGAACGAGTGGCTGCGCACGCAGGGACTGCTCACGCTGAAGCCGGGGACGGACGGGCGCAGCGAGTGGCTGCGCGACGTCGACTGGTCGCAGACCCGCGCGTATGCCCTGGGGCTCAGCGGCATCTATCTCAACCTGAAAGGCCGCGAAGCCGAGGGAATCGTTGCGCCCGGTCACGAAGCCGCGGCAGTCAAGGCGCAGATCATGGCGGGGCTGCGCGGCCTGCGCGACGAGGCGTGCGATGCCGTCGCGATCACCGACGCGTTCGACACGGCGGCCCTGTACGCGGGACCCTACCTCGACAACGCACCCGACCTGATTGTGGGGTACAACCACGGCTACCGCATCTCGTGGGATGCGGCGACAGGCATGGTGACCGGCCCGGTGTTCGAGGACAACACGAAGGCCTGGAGCGGCGACCACGGTGTCGACCCGCGCCTGGTGCCCGGGGTGTTCTTCTGCAACCGGCCGACGCAAACCGTTGCGCCCTCGATCATCGACCTGGCGCCCACGGCCCTGACGCTGTTCGGCATCACGCCGCCGGCACACATGGAAGGACGTCCCCTGGAGGGACTCGCATGACACGCAGCCTCACCGCGGGCATGACCGCGGGCCTTGCCCTGATCGTGGCGCTGACCGTCGGGTCGCTGGCCTGCGAATCGCGCACGCCGGTCGGCCGCAAGGTCATCGTGCTCGGCTTCGATGGCCTCGACCACGAGCTCACCGCGCAGATGCTGCAGGCCGGTCGCCTGCCGGCGCTGGCGAAGCTGGCGGCGTCGGGCCAGTTTGCGCCGCTCGGCACGACGGTGCCGCCGCAGAGCCCGGTGGCGTGGTCGACATTCATCACGGGCCTCGACCCGGGTGGTCACGGCATCTTCGACTTCATTCACCGTGACCCGAAGACCATGACGCCGTTTCTGTCGACGACCCGCACGGAAGGCGGCCGCACGGTGGCGCTGGGGCCATGGCGTGTGCCGCTCAGCGGAGGCCGGGTCGAACTGCTGCGGCAGGGGCAGCCGTTCTGGGACGTGCTCGAAGCGCGGGGCGTACCGACCACCATCATCAGAATGCCCGCCAACTTTCCCCCGTCGGGGACGGCCTCGCGCGAACTGAGCGGCATGGGCACGCCCGATCTCCTGGGCACCTACGGCACGTTCTCGTTCTTCACGTCCGAGCCGTATGCGTTTGCGGGTGGCACGCTGTCTGGCGGCGAGGTGATTCAGGTGCGCCCGCGACAGGGCGTGGTCGAGGCCGTGCTGGAGGGGCCGGACAATCCGTTCCGCAGCGCGTCACAGCGTGTCGAAGCCCCATTTACCGTGGCCATCGGGCAGGGGGCTGGAGCGGTGACGCTGACGCTGGGCACTGAGGAGCGCGTGCTCAAGGTCGGCGAGTGGAGCGACTGGCTGCCGGTGACGTTTTCTCTGGTGCCGACACAGTCGCTGAGCGGCGAGGTGCGATTCTTCCTGAAGGCGGTCGAGCCGTTCTTCGAGCTGTATGCCAGCCCGGTAAACATCGACCCGCTGGCGCCGGCCATGCCCGTGTCGACACCCGCGTCGTATGCGGCTGACCTCGCCGAGGCAACCGGGCGGTTCTATACGCAGGGCATGCCCGAAGACACCAAAGCGCTGAAAACCGGGGTGCTCACCACGGACGAGTTTCTCGCGCAGGCGGCGATCGCCGGGGAAGAGAACATCCGCCAGTACGCGCACGTCCTCGAGCAGTTTACGGACGGCTTCCTCTTCTACTACTTCGGTAATGTCGACCAGGTGGGCCACATGATGTGGCACTCGCGTGACCCGCAGCATCCGACCTACCGCCCTGAGCGTGATGCGCAGTACGTCGCACTGATGGAGCAGCTGTATCAGTCGCTCGACCGCGTGGTGGCCGAGACGCAGGCTCGCCTCGGTCCCGACGATCTGCTGGTCGTGATGTCGGACCACGGCTTCACGACCTGGCGGCGCGCCTTCAACCTCAACAGCTGGCTGCGCGACGAGGGCTACCTGGCCGCGCGTGATCCGAAACTTGCCAGCGACCCGGGCTATTTCACTAATGTCAACTGGTCGCGCACGCGCGCCTACGGCCTCGGCCTCAATGGGCTCTACCTCAATCTGCAGGGCCGTGAACGCGACGGTATCGTTCCAGCGGCATCACGCGAGGCGCTCATCGCCGAGTTGCGGCGCAAGCTGCTGGCCGTCATCGATCCGGCAACAGGCCAACCCGCCATCACGAAGGTGTATCTGCGCGACGAGGTGTATACGATGGCGACGTCGCCTGACCTGGCACCCGACCTCATCATCGGCTACGCCAAAGGCACGCGCACGTCAGACGAGTCGGCCCTGGGCGGACTGCCGCTCGAGGTCCTGACCGACAATACGACACACTGGACTGGCGATCACTGCATGGATCACGAGGCCGTGCCAGGCGTATTGTTCTCGAGCCGCCCGCTGAAGCGCGAGGCGCGGTCGCTGCAGCAGCTGGCGGCGGCCCTGCTCGCCGAGTTCGGCGTGGAATCGTTTCCCACAGACATGAAGGAGCCCTGAGATGTGGTTTGACCGCGGCATCAAGCTCGACAAAGCCCTATTGGCCCGCGTGAAGCGCTATGCCGATCTGGCCGGCTATGCGTCGGTCGACGAATTCGTGACCCACGTGCTCGAGAAGGAGCTGGCATCGATTGATGGCGCCGATTCCGAAGAAGACATCCGGAAGAAGCTGAAGGGACTTGGCTACATTTCCTGAGCAGGCGGTCGCGGCCGTC
>JBIIDF010000236.1:0-4867 GCA_044238535.1 Vicinamibacterales bacterium | reverse complement strand
TTCATTCAGACCAACATCCTCGGCACCTACCAGCTGCTCGAGGTAGCCCGGGCCTACTGGCACGGCCTCGAGGGCGAGGCACGGACGCGCTTCCGCTTCGTGCACGTGTCGACCGATGAGGTCTACGGGTCGCTGCCGCCGGGCGCGCCTGCGTTCACGGAAGCGCACCGCTACGAGCCGAACAGTCCCTACTCGGCGAGCAAGGCCGCGAGCGATCACCTCGTGCGGGCCTGGCATCACACCTACGGCCTGCCGATCCTCACCACCAACTGTTCGAACAACTACGGCCCGTATCAGTTTCCCGAGAAGCTCATTCCGCTCATGATCGTGAATGCGCTGGCCGGCAAGCCGCTGCCGGTGTACGGCGACGGGCAGCAAGTGCGCGACTGGCTGTATGTGGGTGACCACTGCCGCGCCATCCGGCGCGTGCTGGAGGCCGGGACCCTCGGCGAGGTCTACAACATCGGCGGCTGGAACGAGCAGCCCAACCTCGCCATCGTGACGCAGATTTGCGCGAGGCTCGATGAGTGGCGCCCGCGGCCTGACGGGTCGTCACACCTGTCGCTCATCACGCACGTGAAAGACCGACCCGGACACGACCGCCGGTATGCCATCGATGCCCGCAAGATTGAGCGCGCGCTGGGCTGGCGACCGTCAGAGACGTTCGATAGCGGCCTGGGGAAGACGGTGCGCTGGTATCTCGACCACCCTGACTGGGTGGCCCATGTCCAGACCGGTGCGTATCGTGCGTGGGTCGCCACGCAATACGAGACGCGCTAGCGTCGGCGTGGTCGGGCGTCAGTCGCCCAGCAGGTCGGCGACGGCGTCGGCGAGTACCGAGACCTTGCCGTCGAACATGTGGTCGGCATCTTCGATGACCACCAGTTCACGTGGCTCGGGCAGCTGCGCGTAGAAGCGCCGCACGAGCTTCACGGAAATCAGCTCGTCGGCCTCACCGTGAATGATGAACACGGGCTTGGAGGCCGCGATGGCGGCGGCGTAGTCATAGCGATCGACCGGCGGGGCGATCGCCACCAGCTGCGTCACTCTCGGGTCTGCCGCGCCCGCCGTCAGCGCCACCCACGACCCGAACGACAGGCCCACCGCCCAGATGGGCCGCCCCGGCCATCGCCCGGCGGCATAGTCGACGACCGCACGGAAGTCGTCCAGTTCACCGCGGCCCTCGTCAAAGGTGCCCGCACTGGTGCCTGCTCCACGAAAATTGAACCGTACGGCAGCGACGCCGATGGACGTGAGTCCACGCGCGACGTAGGCCACCGGCCGTGTCTGCAGGGTGCCGCCGTACTGCGTGTGAGGATGGGCGACCACGGCTACGGCGCGCGGGGTTCCCTGTGGGAGATCGATCTTCAGGTCGAGCCGGCCCGCGGGGCCAGCCAGTTCTCGAGGCTCAAGGGGCATCATGCCGCAGCGGGGGTGCTCAGAAAGCGATGAATGAGTTCGGCGTAGGCGGCGGGACGGGTTTCCAGGCCGACATGTCCGGTATGGGGCAGTACTTCGCAGCGGGCCCCGGGAATGCGCGACGCCATGCGCCGCGTGTCTTCCACCGGCACGACGCGGTCGGCGCCGGGCTCGCCGGTCACGATGAGTGTCGGTGCGGTGATGGTTCCCTGGTCGGCGAAGGTGTGTGCACGCATCCAGCGCATGCGGCGCGCGGCACGTGACGGCGACATCGGCGCCCGGACGCTGCGGACGAGATGCGAGGCGATGAAGGTGAGCAGCGCGGCCGTTGAGGGCAGGGCCGAGCGCAGTTCAGGCAGGAGCCGCAGGGGCGCGGCCATCATGAAGACCGCGCCGGTCAGGTAGGGTGCGCGCAGTGCGCGCTGCACGTGCGGAGGCGGCACCCAGTCCGGCGGCGGGCTCGACGTGATCACGAGGTGCGTCACCCGCTGCGGGTCGCGCGCGGCGAGCTCGCTGGCGATGAGGCCCCCGTACGAGACACCGACCACGGCCACACGGTCGAGGCGTGCCGCCGTGAGCACGGCACGGGCCTGATGCAGGTAGTTGTCGAATCCATCGGCGTCGAGACACGGGAAGCCACTCGTTGGCTCATCGGCCAGCGAGTACGAGAGAACGCGGTGATGCCGGGCCAACGCGTCGATGGCATCGGCCATCCACTCCCATCGGCCCTGCACGCCGGGGATGAGCAGCACGGGGCTGCCCTGCCCGCGATCGATGAAGTGCATCTGTGCTGTGATCGTGTCGCACGGCGGCGCAGGGCGTCAAGCACGGGAACCGATGCCGTGTGGATGGCAGTATGCCTCGGGCGCACGTTGATCGTGCGCGCAGGGATGCACGCGTCGGTGCTACAGTCGACCGTCGTTGCTTCCTGATGTCTGCCCTGTATCGTCCTGACATTGACGGCCTGCGCGCGCTGGCGGTCATTCCGGTGGTGCTGTTCCATGCCGGTGTCACCGGATTCAGTGGCGGCTTCACGGGCGTCGACGTGTTCTTTGTCATCTCCGGATTTCTCATTACCCGCCTGTTGCACGACAGCCTTGTTGCGGGCACGTTCACGCTGACGGGGTTCTACGACCGACGCATCCGTCGCATTGGGCCCGTGCTGCTGGTGGTCAGTCTGGTCACGGCAGCCGCCAGTGCGTGGCTGCTGCTGCCGTGGGTCTTCGGTGATGTGGGCCGTGCCCTCGAGGGCGTGGCTACCCTGCAGGCCAATCACTATTTCAGAGGTGTGCAGTCCGATTACTGGAACCAGCATCAGCTGGCTGACCAGCCGCTGCTGCACACGTGGTCGCTGGTGGTGGAAGAACAGTTCTATGTGGTGTACCCGCTGCTGCTGTGGGTGCTGCTACGGGGGCTGGGTGCCCGTCCGCGAGTGGTGCAGGGCGTGCTCCTGGGAGTGGGGGCTGCCTCGCTCGGTGTGAGTGAGTGGGGGTTGAGGACCGGCGACGCCTCGGGCGCGTTCTACCTGTTGCCATCCCGTGCCTGGGAGCTGCTCCTTGGTGGGTGGCTGGCCCTGCAGGGGCCAGCGAGCGCGGTTCCGGTGCGGCCACGCCTGCGGGAGGGGGCGGGTGTGCTGGGGCTGGCGCTGCTCGGCGTGGCGACGTTCACGTTTACTGGAGCCGACCCCTTTCCAGGCTGGCGCGCCGTCGTGCCCTGCGGCGGTGCCGCGCTGCTCATCTGGGCCGGCAGTGTGCCCGCGGGTGCGCACAGGCCATGGGCGACGCGCCTGCTGGCGTGGCGTCCACTGGTGGCGGTGGGCCTCGGCTCGTACTCGCTGTATCTGTGGCACTGGCCGGTGCAGGTGCTGCTGGGCTCGATCGGGTGGGCGGTGCGTGGTGGGCCAGTGGTGCCGGTGCCTGTGCAGCTGACGGTGATGGCGCTGCTGACATGGGCGTCGTGGACCTGTGTCGAGCAGCCCTTCCGCCGAGGCCGAGACCGTGAGGGACGCTGGTCTCCTGGTTGGGTGTGCGGCGCAGGTGCCGTCGCGCTTGTGGTGCTGTACGGCGTGGGCTGGCTGGTACACGGCGTGGCGACCCGGACCGTGTCGCTGGTGCAGCCGCTGAATGGCCCGCTGTGGGAGCTGGCCCGCGATTTCGAAGGGACGCCGGGCTGGTGGTGCGAAGGCTCGAGCGACGAAGCCGAGAGCCAGCGAACGGGTGGGGGGTGCCTCGCCGGTGTCGGCGTCGATGCGGCGACGGGCGAGGTGCGTTCGTCCGGGCCGCCGGGTGCGACACCCGCGTCCCTGCCGCCCGCTGTGGCGGTTCTGGGAGATTCGCATGCCCGCATGTATATCGGCGCGATTGGCGACGCGGCGCGCGAGGCCGGCGTCACCGTGCTGGTGATGGCACGGTCCCGCTGCCTGCCGGTGCAGGGGGTGCGGCTGCCGGCGCGACCGGAATGCGATGCGCTCACACGGGCGTCGATCGATTTTGTGCTCGACCACGACATTCCCCATGTCGTGCTCGCCGGCTACTGGCTCTATGGCCTGCCTGATCCGTTTCCGACGGGCGAGGCGTTCGAGGCCGCGCTGCGCACGACGGTCACGACCCTCGTGGGGGCAGGCCGCCGCGTCAGCATCCTGCGTGACGTGCCCAGACTCGACAGTGACCGTGTGCCGCAGCAGGCGACGGTGCAGAGTCTTCGAGGCGGGCGTCTCGAGGGTCTGGGCCCCGAGGGCATGGGCTTTCCGGAGCGGGCAGGGCAGGGGCGCGGGCTCGACGCGCGCGGGCAGCCGGTTTATGGGCCCTCGCTTGCGGCGCACCGTCAGGAGCAGGCACGGGTCGACGCGGCCCTTCAGCGAATGGCCGACGCAGGACTCGTGACGCTCCTGGATCCGGCGCCCCTGCTGTGCGACGAAGTGCGGGGATGCCTGGTGGCCGAGCATGGGCGTCCGCTGTATCGCGACCGCCATCACCTGACGGACCACGCGGCCTTGCGGATGGCGCCGCTGTTCGGTTCCGTCGTGCGTGTTACGATGCCCGCCGAATCGCAATGAGTCGCCTGCGTCTGCTGTGTCCCCTTCTGGCTGTGCTGGTGGGTCTGCCCGCCGCTGCACGAGCCGCCCAGGAAATCCACGTGCATCCGGCACCCCAGACGCAGACGCCCGCGCCTGGCCCCTCGAGCCCGGTGGGTCCCACGACGACCGGCGGCCGTCGCCGCGTCTCGGCCACCCGCACCGACGGATCGATCAAGCTCGATGGTGTGCTGGACGAGGCCGCGTGGCAGGACGCCGTGCCCGCCACGGGATTTGTGCAGCAGGAGCCATCGCCGGGCCAGCCGGCGACGGACCGCACCGAGGTGCGGGTGCTGTACGACAAGGGCAATCTCTATATCGGCTTCAAGGCCATCTCGGCTGTGCCGGTGGTGGCGACCGAGATGCGGCGCGATG
>JBIIDF010000025.1:0-16919 GCA_044238535.1 Vicinamibacterales bacterium | reverse complement strand
CCGCTGCCGCACGGCCTGCACGCGCGCCACCTGCTGCCGTTCAATCTCCGCATCCAGGGCAAAGACCTCGACACGCGTCGGGTCGCTGGTCTGAAACCGGTTGACACCGACGACCACCGATTCGCCCTGGTCGACGGCGACCTGTGCGGTGTACGCCGAGTCCTGAATCTGCCGCTGGATGAATCCGGCGTCGATCGCGGCCAGGGTACCGCCCATGCGGTCGATGCGGTCGAGCAGCTCGCGCGCGCCGGCCTCGATGGCGTCGGTGCGACGTTCGATGTCCCAGGCCCCGGCGAACGGGTCGATGGTGTTGGCGACGCCCGTCTCGTGCGCGATGATCTGCTGCGTCCGCAGGGCAATGCGGGCCGAGTCCTCGGTCGGCAGGGCCAGTGCTTCGTCGCGCCCGTTGGTGTGCAGCGACTGCGTGCCCCCCAGTACGGCCGCCATGGCCTGCAGGGCCACGCGGACGATGTTGTTGTCGGGCTGCTGGGCCGTCAGCGTCGACCCCGCCGTCTGCGTGTGGAAGCGCAGCTGCTGGGCGCGGGGATGCGTCGCCCCGAAACGGTCGCGCATGATGTGGGCCCACAGGCGCCGAGCGGCCCGGAACTTGGCGACTTCCTCCAGAAAATCGTTGTGGGCATTGAAGAAGAACGACAGCCGTTGCCCCAGCGCATTCACATCGAGCCCGGCCTCGACGGCCGCCTGCACGTACGCCACCGCGTTGGCGAAGGTGAACGCCACTTCCTGTACCGCCGTCGAACCCGCTTCGCGGATGTGATAGCCGCTGATGGAGATGGTGTTCCACTGCGGCACGTCCGCGGCGCAGTAGGCGAAGATGTCGGTCACAATCCGCAGCGAATGCGCGGGTGGGTAGATGTAGGTCCCCCGGGCCACATACTCCTTGAGGATGTCGTTCTGGATGGTGCCCGAGAGCTGATGCGGTGCCACGCCCTGGCGGCGGCCCACCGCCACGTAGAGGGCCAGCAGGATGATCGATGTGGCGTTGATCGTCATCGACGTCGACACCCGATCGAGGGGAATGCCCTCGAAGAGCGTCGCCATGTCGTCCAGGGAGTCAATCGCCACGCCGACCCGCCCGACCTCGCCTGAGGCCAGCGGGGCATCCGAGTCGTAGCCAATCTGGGTCGGCAGGTCGAATGCCACGCTGAGGCCGCTCACCCCCTGTGACAGCAGGTAGCGATAGCGCTGGTTCGACTCGGCCGCCGTGCCGAAGCCGGCATACTGCCGCATCGTCCACAGGCGTCCGCGGTACATGGTGGGCTGGATGCCGCGGGTGAAGGGAAACTCACCGGGCAACCCGGGGTCGCGGGCCGCATCGTGCCCACTCAGATCATCGGCAGTCGCATAGAAGCGCGAATCCGGCACACGAGCCATGCCCGACATTGTACGCCCGAGCCAGGCGGTCGCCTTCGAGAGGTGCGCCTGATGGGCGGGTCTGGCTCAGCGGGGTGTCGCGCCCTGATTTGCCACGGCTTCGGCAGCCTGGCGCGCCGCGTCGGCGTCACCCAGATAGTAGTGGCGCAGCGGGCGCAGCGCGTGGTCGAGCTCGTACACCAGCGGTATGCCCGTGGGAATGTTCAGCTCGACGATGTCGGTGTCTGACACCCCGTCAAGGTATTTGACCAGGGCGCGCAGCGAGTTGCCATGGGCCGCAATCAGCACACGCTGACCGTCCGAGATCGCCGGAGCAATGCTGCTGTGCCAGAAGGGAAGAAACCGCGCGACCGTGTCCTTCAGCGACTCGGTGAGGGGAATGTCTGAGGGGGCCAGCTGCGAGTAGCGACGGTCGTGCAGCGGATGCCGGATATCGTCGGCCGCGAGTGGCGGAGGGGCGATGTCGTAGGCGCGGCGCCAGATCTTCACCTGGGCCTCGCCGTGCTCCGCGGCCGTTTCGGCCTTGTTCAGTCCCTGTAGGGCCCCATAGTGCCGCTCGTTGAGCCGCCACGACCGCTCGACAGGGATCCACAGCTCGCCCAGTTCGTCGAGGGTCATCCAGCAGGTGCGAATGGCGCGCGTCAGCACACTCGTGTAGGCGCGATCGAACGAATAGCCCCCGGCTTTCAGCAACTGGCCGGCCGTGACGGCCTCCTGCCGGCCCTTCTCGCTCAGGTCGACGTCGGTCCATCCGGTGAACCGGTTTTCCTTGTTCCAGACCGATTCGCCGTGGCGGAGGAGCACGAGGGTATACATGGCGCTGTCCCTGTCTTACGCCAGGGCCTTAAGGGCGGCGCGTCCGGCGAACCGGGCCGCGCTGCCCAGGGATTCCTCGATGCGCAGCAGCTGGTTGTACTTCGCGACGCGGTCGCTGCGCGAGGCGGAGCCCGTCTTGATCTGTCCGGCGGCGGTGCCTACCGCCAGGTCGGCAATCGTCGAGTCTTCGGTTTCACCGGAGCGGTGCGAGACCACGCTGCGGTAGCCGGCGGAGGCCGCCAGTGCCATCGCGTCGAGCGTCTCGGTCACTGTGCCGATCTGGTTCAGTTTGACGAGCAGCGCATTGCCAACACCTTCAGCGATGCCCCGGCGCAGAATCTCAGGATTGGTCACAAACACATCGTCGCCGACCAGTTGCACGCGGTCGCCAAGGGCCCGGGTCAGCATCTGCCAGCCGCGCCAATCCTGCTCGGCGCAGCCATCCTCAATCGAGGCAATGGGGTAGTCGCGGCACCACTCGCGGTAGAGGGTCACCATGCCTTCCGAGTCGCGACCCGGCTCGCCAGACTTCTGGAACGCGTACTGGCCGTGGCCCTGCCAGAACTCGCTCGAGGCGACGTCGAGCGCCAGGTAGACCTGAGAGCCGGCCCGGTAGCCGGCGTGCCCGATGGCGTCCATGACGATCTCGATGGCTTCGCGATTCGAGCGCAGGTTCGGGGCAAAGCCACCCTCGTCGCCGACACCCGTCGACAGACCACGCTTCCTGAGCAGCGCCCGCAGGGCATGGAAAATCTCAGCGCCCGCCCGCAGGGCTTCGCGGAACGAAGGGAAGTCCACGGGCATCACCATGAACTCCTGAAAATCGACGTTCGAGTCCGCGTGGGCGCCGCCGTTCAGGATGTTCATCATGGGCACCGGCAGGGTGAACCCTGCCCCGGTGCCAGCCAGCGCGCCAATGTGGGCGTAGAGCGGGAGGCCGGCCTCGGCGGCCGAGGCCCGCAGCGTCGCCATCGAGACTCCGAGCAGGGCATTGGCCCCCAGATGGCTCTTGGCCGGCGTGCCATCGAGCGCCAGCAGCGCCGTGTCCACGTCGCGCTGGGAGGCAAACTCATGCCCCGTCAGCGCCTGGGCGATGGTGGTATTCACGTGCTGCACCGCCCGGGTCACACCGCGACCGAGATAGCGTGCGGCGTCCCCGTCCCGGAGTTCGAGCGCCTCGCGTTCACCGGTCGACGCCCCGGAGGGCACCCCGGCGCGTCCCAAGGCCCCTGAGCTCAGCGTCACGTCAACCTCCACCGTGGGGTTGCCGCGCGAGTCGAGCACTTCCCGACCATGGATGGCTGTAAATTTCACGGCTCGATTATACGACCGGCGTCGCCGGCGATTGACAGTGCCTCTGGGGACTCCTATGATTTCCCTTTCAGGGTCCCAAACTGGCCCGTCAGTTTCAGGAGAACGAGCATCATGGTTATTCGTCGTCTTGTGGCACTCGCGGTCGCGGTCGCCCTGTCGGGCACCTTTGCCGCTGCGCAGTCTGCCAAGCCCGATAAGAAGAAGCGCAGCAAGCAGGAACAGGCCGAAATTGAGTTGATCGTCAAGACCATCGACGGCGCGATGGCCGGCCTGCCGACGCCCAACGACATCGAGATGAAGATCACCCCCTACTTCCTCAAGTCGCAGGAGCCGCGCACCTTTGTGCCGTTCGTGCTCGAGGTCGGGAAGGCTCCGGCGGCCGACGCGGCGATGTATATCCGCGTGGTGAGCCCCGATTTCAAGCCCGATCCGAAGGCCAAGAAGGTCGAGTATCCGTGGGATGACATCCACTTCATCCCGGCGGCCACGGTCGCGGCGGGCCCCCTGCAGCGTGTGTTCATGGCCACCCCCGGTACCTACGACGTTTACATCGC
This sequence comes from Vicinamibacterales bacterium, assembly GCA_044238535.1. Taxonomy (GTDB): domain Bacteria; phylum Acidobacteriota; class Vicinamibacteria; order Vicinamibacterales; family UBA2999; genus VFZN01. Next base: position 12,840 of record JBIIDF010000025.1, on the reverse strand, counting down.
CATGAAGGAGCGCCTGCCCGAGAAGGCGCCGAAGACCCAGGTGGCGAAGATGGGCGTGCTCAAGACCCAAATCACCGTGCCCGACTTCATGAACGGCGAGCTGTCGACCAGCTCGGTGCTCGTGACTGACAAGGTGAACGACATGACGGCGCCGCTCAGCCCCGATGCCGCCCGTGAACGCCCCTTTGTGTTCGGTGCGCAGGAACTGGTGCCGGCCGCTGACGGTGAGTTCGGCAAGAACGAAGAGCTCTCGATCTTCTTCCAGGTCTACAACGCCGGTCTCGACCAGGGCGGCAAGCCGAACATCGTGATGGAATACGAATTCCACCGCAAGGAAGGCAGCGGCGAGAAGTTCTTCAACAAGACGCAGCCGCAGAACATCAACGGCACGAACCTGCCGCCGCAGTTCGACCCGGCCAAGTTCCCGGTACCCGGTGGCATCAGCGTGCCGCTCGCCAGCTTCGGCGAGGGCAGCTACCGCCTGGCCATCAAGGTGACCGACAAGGTCTCGGGCAAGGTCATCGCCCACGACGTCCCGTTCACGGTGAAGGCGGCGTCGTAAGCGACAGATGATTCAGCACGCCGCTCCCGACAGCGCCCGGGAGCGGCGTGCCAGCTGCTTATGAGCGAACGTGCTCACTCCTCCCGGCTGGCGTCTCTTCTCCTCACGGCACTCGTTCTCTGCCCGATAATCGCGGCGGCCCAACCGCCTGGCCCCTCTCCGGCCCGGACCAGTCTGTCTGGCCTCGTCGTGACCGATGATGGCACCGCTGTTGGTGAAGCCGTGGTGACTGTGGTGGGTACCGTCGCCACAATGGCGGTCACCGACGAAACGGGGGCGTTCAGTATCGAGGCGCTGCCGCCAGGCGCGTATCTCGTGCGTGTGCATCGGCCCGGTTTTCATACCGGACAGGGCCAGTGGCTCACGGTGACGCCGTCCGCGACAGCCACGGCACGTCTGCTGCTGATGCGAGACGCCTCTGTGACTGAACCCCATACGGCACTCGCCACCGCCTCGATGCTCGGTGACGCGAACACCACCGCCGCCGGTGCCGTGGTCACGGGGGCCGAGCGCGGCGAGTCGTGGCTGGCCTGGCAGCTCCGTCGTCTGAAGCGCACCATTCTGAAGGATGCAGGTGTGGGCGCGGTCACCCGTGTGGCTCGGGATGACGGGTTTTCGCCCGCCGATCCCTTCGAGTATCTGGGGCGCGTCCTCGGTACCTCGGCGCGCGCCGCGACCGCGTTTCTTGGAGATGTCTCGCTCGACGGACAGGTCGACCTGCTGACGACAGGTGCGTTCGATGCGCCGGTTGAACTGGTGCAGGGGAATCAGGCCCGTGGTGTCGCGTTCTTTTCCGTAGGCGCAGAGGCCGGTCCTGGCACATGGAATGTACGGGCCGCCGTCAATCAGGGCGAGCTGGATTCCTGGACGCTGGCCACCAGCTATACAGGTCGCCTGGGTGAGTCGCACCGCTACAAGTCAGGCATGGCGTACAGTCTCCAGCGCTATCAGGGAGCCACGCTTGCGGCCCTGGCCGCCATTCCTGAAAACAATCGCCACGCCGGTTCGGTCTATCTGCAGGACGACTGGGCGCTGACTCCGGCATTCACGGTCAGCTATGGCGGCGCAGTGGCCCGCTACGACTATCTCGATGAGCAGGCGCTGGTCAGCGCTCGCGTTACCGCGTCGTATGCGCCGGCGGCGACGTGGAAGGCCTACGGGTCAATGTCGCGCGAGTCCGTCGCTCCCGGGGGACAGGAATTTGTGGCACCGGCTCGTGCGCAGTGGCTGCCACCCCAGCGCACGTTTTCTCCGATGAACTCGGACACGTTCGCTGTGGGACAGGTCGAGCAGTACGCTGCCGGGATGGAACGGCAGGTTCAGGGCTCCCGCGTCGGGCTCCGTGCCTTTCAGCAGCGGGTGCAGAACCAGCTGGTGACCGTGTTTGAAGGAGCCGGTGCACCGATGCCCGCAGCTACGGGACACTACCTCGTGGGGTCGGCGGGCGACGTCGACTTGTCGGGCGTGACGGTGTCGATGTCGCACCTGCTGTGGGATGGGGTCAGGGCGTCGGTCGACTACACCATAGCGACGACCCAGTGGCAGCGCGTCGGGCCGGTGCGCCCGGGGTCGGCACGAGCAGGGGCGTCACGGACCCTCCCCGGAGCGACGTCCGTTCCCGCGCAGGTGCATGACGTGGTCTCCTCCGTCGAGGCGGTGGTGCCCGTCACGGCGACACGGGTCTTTGCCGTCTATCGGCTCAGCAACGCCTTCGTCACCGCGGAGGGTGACGGTGCGTCGCGACTGTCAGATGGGCGCTTCGAGCTGCAGGTCAATCAGGCACTGCCGTTCATGAAGTTTACGAAGGCGCAGTGGGAAATGCTGGTGGCCATCCGGAACATGTTCTACGAACAGGCCGCCACCGTCTCCCTCCTCGACGAGGCCCTGGTGATCGGCGCGCCCAAGCGCGTCGTCGGCGGGCTCACCGTCCGGTTCTAGCATCTCCGGCGGTCACGGTTCATGCAGCAGCAGTCCTTCTCACGTCTGGCACCATCCATGGCCTGGTACACCAGGCCGGCGACGCTGGTCGGCGTGGCCGTGCTGCTGGCCGTGCTCGGCATGGCCAATGTGCTGACGCGCGCCTGGGTGCATGACGTCGAAGACGGGGTGTTCTGGGACGACCGTCCGTCGGGTGTCACGGTCATCGAGATCGACCCCGTCGGGCCAGCCGCCCGCGCCGGTCTCCGTGAGGGTGATGTGCTGCTCGCCGTCGACCAGCAACCCGTGACGTCGAAAGCCGACCTGCGGACTCGCCTGCAGCAGGCCCGGTCCGGGGAGCGGCACCATTACACCGTGGCACGGCTCGGGACGCAGACGGTCACCGACGTGCAGTGGGCCACGCTGCCCAATACCGCCGGTCCGCTGTACTTCCTGCTGGCCAGCGTCGGGCTGCTATCGCTGCTGATTGGCACTACGGTACAGGGGCATCGTCCGCGAGACCCGGCCACACGGCATTTCTTCTGGCTGTGTGTGGCGTTCTTCGGGGTGCTGACGTTTTCGTTCAGTGGACGGCTCGACCTGCTGGACTGGGTCTTCTACGGTGCCGATGCGCTGGCCTGGCTGCTGTTGCCTCCAGCCCTGCTGCATTTCGTCCTGGTCTTCCCAGAGCGTGCCCCAGGCCGTCCAGGGCCGATGACACGGGCTCGAGGGCTGCTGTGCTACACGCCGGCCGCGGTGCTCGGGCTGACACGCCTCGGGTGGCTGGTCGCTGGCACCTGGCAGATGCGCATCGCGCTCGATGGTCTCCGCTGGCTCGACCGGGCCGAGATGGCAGTGGCCGTGGGCTACGTCCTGGCCACCGCGGCGGTGCTGTGGCGAGCTCAGCCGCACATGGCCAGCCTGCTGGCGCGACGTCAGCGGCAGTGGATGCTCACTGGGACGCTGCTGGCCGCAGTGCCCTTCGGACTGGGATACGGCGTGCCTCTAGTCTTCGGCATCGAGCCGCCAGGCGTGATGGCCCTGACGGCCTTGCTGCTTGGCATGATCCCGGTGGCGACGGCGGCGGCGCTGGTGCACTACCGGCTCACCGACATTGAGGTGTTGCTCAAGCGGGCACTGGTGCTCCTGGCGGTCGCGGCCGCTGGCCTTGGCGTCTTCCTTGCGCTGTTGCGGGCCGCCGGACCGTCTGGATTCGAGAGCGAACTTGATCAGCGCTGGACCATCGCGTTCCTGGCGACGCTCGTGCTCCTGCTGCTGGCCCGACCAGTCACCGAGGGCCTTCAGCAGGCCGTCGACCGTGCGTTCTACCGGGGACAGTACGACTACCGCCGCGCCCTCGTGGCTTTTGCCCGTGACCTGGCCGCGGATCTCGACGTCGAGCGCCTCGCCCTGCGGCTGACCGAGCGCGTCATGCGCACGCTTGAGGTCGACGGCATGGCGGTCCTGCTGGTCGATCCCGACGCCGGTGTGCGCAGGGTGTGTGCACAGGGCGGCTTGGTCGACCTTCCAGGACTCGCCACGGACGATACTCTGCTGCAGCGGCTCGACGCCGGACAGGTTGTGCGCCTGGACGATCCGTCCCTCGTCGGCAGTCTCGGTGCGCACACCCTCGACCGTTGGCGGGAGGCCGGTGCCTCAGTGATCGTGCCCTGCCGCGCGGGTCGGATCCTCGTCGGTCTCCTGGTCCTGGGATGGCGGCCGGGCCACCAGGCCGTGACCAGTGACGATGTCCGGCTGCTGCTGGCCGTGGCCAGCCAGATCGGCGTCGCGATGCAGAACGGACGGCTCTTCGGACAACTGCAGCGCAAGGCGCTCGAACTTGACCGGCTCTACGCTTTCAACGAGGACATTCTGGAATCGCTGGAACACGGCCTGGTCGTGACAGACGGTGCCGGACGCATCACCCGATGGAACCGAGCCATGGCGGCGCTGTATGGCGTGGCAGCGGTCGAGGCGGTCGGGCAGCCCCTTCACGACACCGCCGAACCGACCCTGCTGGCACTCGTCGAGCAGTTGCGCACCAGACCCGAGCCGACGGCCGTGACCCTGCGCGCTACCATCCAGCGCCGAACGCCTGGCGCCGACGGCAACACGCGCCTGATCAACATCACGCGCCTGCCCGTGCAACGCATACGCGGGGGCACGGCTGACGGCGACATGTTCATGGTCGAAGACCTCACGCACCGCACGCAGCTCGAAGAACAGCTGCGTCTGTCTGAAAAGATGGCATCGCTCGGCGTCCTGGCTGCGGGCGTGGCCCACGAGGTCAACACCCCGCTGACCGGTATTTCCAGCTACGCGCAATTGTTGCTGGAGCAGATGCCCGAGGGCAGCCCCGAACGGCGCATGCTCGAGAAGATCGAGACGCAGGCCTTCCGTGCCGCCCGGATCGTCAATGGCTTGCTGCACCTGTCACGCTCCGCACCCGTGGATGAAGCGGAACGGCGCATGGTCGACCTGAATGCGGTCGTCGGGGATGTCATGGCGCTACTCGAACCGCAGCTCGAAAACGCCCGCATTCGTGTCAGAAGCGATCTGAAAACCGGACCACTGCCCGTCCTCGGATTCGAATCGAAACTGCAGCAGGTCTTCCTCAACCTCTTCATCAACGCGCGGGATGCCATGCCCCGAGGCGGCTGGTTGTCGGTGACCACTCGAGCTGAAGGGGCAGAGGCCATCGTCGAGGTCGCCGATACCGGCACGGGCATTGCGCCCGATGTGCTGGAGCGTATCTACGATCCGTTTTTCACGACCAAGCCGATGGGGCAGGGCACCGGCCTCGGTCTGGCGATCACCTACGGCATCGTGCGTGAACACGATGCGGCCATCCAGTGCCAGAGCGCGCCCGGTCAGGGCACGCGATTCACCGTGCGCTTCACCCAGGCTGGGCGACGCGACCATCCGGCGGCTGTCTGAGCGTGACCGGCGTGTGGACGTCCCAGACGACAGGGCGCGCCATTCTCGTCATCGACGATGACGAGGTGATGCGTGATGTGCTGCAGACAGTGCTCCAGCGGGCCGGATACGCCGTCCAGTTGGCAGCCGGCGGTGCTGATGGCCTCGCCCTCGCACGCCGCCAGCCATTCGATGCGGTCATCATCGACGTGATGATGCCCGACATGGACGGACTCCAGGTGCTCGACGCCCTGCGAGCGGAGGACGACCGCCTGCCGGTCCTGATGATCACCGCCTACGCCTCGATGGACACGGCTGTGCGCGCTATGCAGCGCGGTGCCTTCGATTACATCACCAAGCCGTTCAAGCATGAAGAAGTGCTCACGGTTCTCGGCAACGCGCTCGAGCAGCGGCGATTGCGCGAGGAGAATCAGCACCTGCGTGCCGAAAGTGCACGTGGGCTCGACACGCTCTCGGCCATCGTGGGGCGAAGCCCGCGGATGCTGCAGGTCTTCAAGCTGATTGCGCAGGCGGCGGCCAGCCGTTCGACCGTGCTGATTACGGGCGAGAGCGGCACCGGCAAGGAACTGGTCGCGCGCGCCCTCCATGTCAATTCACCGAGAGCTCAGCGGGCCTTCGTGCCGGTGAACTCGGGCAATCTGCCGCCCGACCTGCTGGAATCGACGCTCTTCGGTCATGTGAAGGGGGCGTTTACCGGCGCGGTGCTGCCGAAGAAGGGGCTGTTCGATCTGGCCGATGAGGGCACCATCTTCTTCGATGAAATCGGGAACATTCCCGTCGATACGCAGGCCAAGCTGCTGCGCGTCATCCAGGAACGCGAATTCATGCGCCTCGGGGGCATGGAGACGATCCGTGTCGATGCCCGCATCATCGCGGCCACCAACGCGAACCTGAAGCACGAGATGGACGCCGGACGATTCCGTGAGGACCTCTACTACCGCCTGCAGGTCATCACGATCGAGCTGCCGCCCTTGCGCAGCCGCACCGACGACATCCCGCTCCTCGTGCATCACTTTCTCGACAGATATGGACGGGAAAACGGTCGCCCGGACATGTCGGTTGCCCCTGAGGCCCTCGAGCAGCTGACCGGATACGCCTGGCCGGGCAACGTGCGTGAACTCGAGAATGTCATCGAGCGGGCAGTGGTGCTGAGCCCCGGGCCGGTGGTGACGGTCGACCGGCTCCCCGATGCCGTGCGGGGCCTGTCGGCGTATCGGAAGGTTCAGGGCGTGTCGCTGCCTCCCGAGGGCATTTCCCTCAGGGACACCGTCGAGGCCTACGAACGCGAGTGGATTGCCGCGGCGCTGCAGGCCGCCGACGGCGTGCAGAAGCGCGCGGCCGAACTGCTGAGGGTCAAGCCGACTACCCTCAATGAAATGCTGAAGCGGCACGGCATGCGTGACCTCATGCGGCGTCACGACGACGCCGACGACCCATCGGCTAACGGGTAACCGCGGCCAGCAGGCGGTCGTACTTCTGCATGATCACATCCCACCGGTAGTGGCGGCGGACGTATTCCTTGCCGTTCCGTCCCATGCGGTCCCTCAGGCGGTCGTCGCTCAGCAGCAGCCGTGTGCACTCGATGAATTCGTCGCGATCCTGATAGAACAGTCCCGCATTGCTCTTGAGGCAATGGTCGACCAGCACCTCTGCCCGTGCATTGCACAGCACCGGGGTGCCGACGGCCATGGCTTCCAGGGCCAGCAGTGAGAGGCTTTCGAAGGGTGATGGCACGACGACCACGGTGGCGGCCTCAAGGGCCTGCAGCCGTTCACGCTCGGACAGCAGGCCGGCGAACCGTACCCAGGGCACTTCCGGCAACTGCATCAGCTTGACGCCCATCAGTGCCAGTTCCGCGTCACCCCCCTGTTCCTTGTAGGAGGTGAAGTACTCGACCAGTTCCTCGCAACCCTTGCCGGCGTCGATCCGGCCGCCGTACAGCAGGAACTGGCCATTCAGGCGATGACGCCGGCGGAACATTGCGCCGCGCACGCGGAGGTGCGGCGGCAGAGCCTTGTGGGCTTCCTCCTCGTCTTCCGGCTCCTCCTGCGGCAGCAGTGGCTCATCCTGCAGCAGATCCACGCCGCAGCCCACCGTCTCCTCGGCGATCAGGCGCATCGGAAACGTGGTCTTCAGGAAGTTCCGTTCCGAATCAGTGTTGAAGGCCACGGCACGCGCGTGACTGAACACTTCGCGGAAGATGCCCAGATGAATGGCCGGTTCGTCGTGCGCGGTGGGCACCAGGATGCTGCGCGACGGGTCGATGCCGAGACCGTGCACCGTCGGCGCGTAGAGATACGTGAAGAAAATCAGGGCGTCGTAATCGCGGTGCCGTTTCTGCAGAAAGTCAAGCAGCGCGGGCGACCACGGGCCCTGTTCCTCAATCCAGCGCAGTTCGTCGGCTCGTGAATGGTCGTGGCTGAAGATCCAGTCGGAATAGCGATTGAAGTCGTCGATGTCGCGTGTGCGTGCGTTGGCAAAGCGTCGGACCGTGACGCCGCGAATGCGGTCGGTGCCTTCGGGATACTCGTTCTGCCACGTGATGTAGTCGCGCGCACAGGTGGTCAGCACCTCCACGTCGTGACGGACCGCCAGCCGTTCGGCGATGAGACGGCAGTGATACTCGGACCCGCCCAGAATCTCTGCGCCGTAGCGCTGGACAATGAATGCAATCTTCACAGGGTTGACTCCGTGGCCCGTCGCGGGCCGATCGTGGTCAGCAGCTGCTGCAGCTCGCGCCTGATTCGCGCGTCGCCGAAGTCGAGCAGCCGCTGTCGTTGCCGTGCAATCACGCGCCGCCGCAGGTCGCCGTTGTAGACCAGCTCGCCCAGCAGTTCGGCTGCGTATTCCATATCCTTGGGCTCGAACATCACACCCGCGCCGCCGAGGGTATCGGGAACAGCGGTCGACGCATAGGCCATGACCGGCACGTCGGCGGCCATGGCCTCGAGCAGCGGCACGCAGAAACCCTCGTGTTCCGAGAGCGAGAGATACACGTCCGCCGCCCGGTAGTACGCCGCGAGGTCGTCATCATCCACGGGACCGGTGAACAGGAACCGTTCCGGTGGCATGTCGAACTCCTTGATGAGGGCACGCACCATGTTGTAGTACCGCGGCATGCCGTCGGTGCGACCGACGAAAACGAAGCGATAGTGCAGGTCTACGTAGCGCTTGTAGGTCTCGGCCAGGCGGATGTGGTCTTCGATTTTCTTGTTCGGCGCGATGCGGCCCACGAACAGAAAATTGTGCAGGCCGTCATTCAGCAGCGCGTCGAGGGCAGGGCGCGGTGCGGCGTGCGTGATGCGGTCGGTATTGATGGCAATCGGGAACACGCCCGTGTCCATGAACCCCATGGCCTCGAGCTCGCGGCGGTTGAACTCGGAATCGCCGAGGGCCAGGTCGACATGGCCCACCAGTGACCGGACGTCATCCCGGCTGAGCAGGGCCAGGCGGAACACTTCGGCATCGAACGGGGCGAAAAAATGTGCGGGCGTGACGTTGTGATACTGCAGCACCCGGCCACCGGGTAGCGCGGCAAACGCCTGCGTCATCGGAGAGACCAGGGCAAAGTGAAAAATCGTCACGTCGCCCGCGTGCGCAGCCGGATCGCTGAACGGGCGCACGTCCCCACGCAGGTCGTCGTCAATCGTCATGGCGAAGAGATCGGCCTGGTGTCCCATCGTACGCAGCAGGTCACGCACCCGCCTGGCCGAGTCGCCGATCGCATCCCCCCGGTGCGCAGCGGGGACCCATTGATTGACAATCACGCGGACCTGCCTCTCACCGCGGTGCCTTCTTGGGCAGGGCGAGATAGGCGGCCGGCCGATACGGGCGCAGTTCCTGCAGATGCACGGCTTCGTCCACCTGTTCCCAGAAATCGAAGGCCACCGGCGGATGCGGCCGTCGCGGTGCCTGGCGGATCTCGTCGATGAAGCGCAGCAGGAGGCCGCCGAAATCGCGCGCCATCAGCCGGGCCAGCGCGGCATCCTGAGCCTCGACGATGCGTGAGGCGAGGTCGTCGTTGGTCGCGACCTGGTCGATGAGGGCTGCGACCCGCATGGGATCCTTGTCCGTGTAGAGCACCCCCGCCCCGTCCATCGTGGAGGGAATCGCCGTGGCCGCGTACGCCAGCACCGGCACTCCCATGTGGAATGCCTCGACCAGCGGCACGCAGAACCCCTCGTGTTCGCTGGCACACAGAAACACGTCGGCCAGTTCGTAGTACGCCACCAGTTCGGCGTTGCTGACGTGGCCGAGGAAATGCACGTCCCGGACACCAAGGCCGGCAATCATCGAGAGCAGCATCGAGAGATACCGCTCAAACCCCGCGTGCGCCCCCACCAGCAGGAGGCGTGCACGCGGGTTGAAATACGTCTTGTAGGCGTGGAAGAAGCGGATGACATCCTCAATCTTCTTGTTGGGGATGATCCGGCCCACAAACATCACGTTCACCCAGCCATCATCGAAGCTGCCGGCCTGCATGAAGTCTGGCGCGCCTGACAGATGCGAGAAGTCGGGCACGACCGGCAACACGTCGGTGCGCGGAAACCCCAGGGTCTCGAGTTCCTGTCGGTTGTATTCGGAATCACCGAGGCCGAGGTCGCACCGCTGCGCATAGAGGCCAAGCTCGCGTCGGCCCAGGTAGCACAGTTCGACGAGCGGGGGATGCACGTCGATGAAGTATTCCGGCGGCGTGATGTTGTGGTAGACCAGCGCCATGCGGTCGGGCAGGGCATACGCGATGCGTGACGCCTTCGACCCCAGCGAGAAGTGGTGCAGCAGGATGTTGTCCGGATGGCTGGCATCGGGCAGGTCGCGATAGTCGGCCGTCAGCGACTCCAGGCGCGAGTCGGCCGTCTCGACAAAGATCTCGGACTCGTAGCCGGCCGCCTGCAGGACGCGCTGGATGCCCAGCACCTCGTTGCCGATGGCGTCTCCGTAGCCGAGTGTCGCCAGGACCTGATGCACCGCCGGACGGCTCATGCGGGCGTGCCCTCAGGGCGACCGGGGCGCCCCTTCCCACGCCGACGGCGGCGTGCCATGGGGCGCCGCGCCGATGCCGGCTGCTCTCCGCCGTTGCCGGGGGATGCGGCCGTCGCCGCGGCGTCCGGCGTCGTTGGGCGGCTGCTGACCACGGGCGCCGACGGTGCGCCACTGTCGGCGGATGTCGCCGCCGTGGCGCTGCGCGCCTCACGCGACGTGCGTGACTCGCGAGTGCCCTGTCCTGCGGATCGGGTGTCGCGGTCAGTCCGGCGCGACCGGTCCTGACCGTGTCCCCGCTGGCCCTGTCGTGGTTCACGCTCCCGTGAACGCCCATCAGCGCGCCGGTCGTTGCGTCCTCCGTTGCCGGCGCGTTCGTCCACCGTCGGATTTTGCGGAGGTGCGGCCACCGGCGCTGGGGCCGCAGGTGCGGACTGCGCGGTCCTCGCCGGGACGGCAGCGGGGGCGGCGGGCGCCTGCGAACGGCTTGGCGTCGGACGTGGCCGCCCGGCGGCCTGTTCGCTGATATCCGTGGCAGCGCCACGGGGCTGCGCGTTGACAATGAGGTCGGCCGGCGGCAGGGTGCGTCGCCGCCGCCCGAACCATCCGGGCAGCGCGTCCATGCCGCGTCCCGCCGGGGCGTGCGACAGTCGCTCGAGCATGTCGAGATATTTCCGCTCGATGACGGGCCAGCTGTAGTGCGTCTGAAAGTAGCGCTGACCGTTGGTACCCAGTGCCGCCGCCAGGGCAGGGTTCATGTCGATCGCGCGCAGCGTCTCAAGGAATTCAGGATAGCCGTGATAGTAGAGACCGGCGTTGCTGCGACGGCACTGCCCCTGCAGCACATCACACGCGGCATTGGCGAGCACGGGCCGACCCAGCGCCCAGGCTTCAAGCGCCACCATCGACAGACTCTCGAAGTACGAGGGCATCACCAGCAGGTCGGCGGCCGCCATCGCATCGAACTTGTCCTGGTCAGACACGAAGCCCAGATGATGAATCCGCGGATGTGACGGAATGGGAATGATCGGATTCCCAATCAGCACGAGGTGCAGCCCGTCGAGCATGGCAGTCGAATAGCGGATGAAGAAGTCGAACAGTTCGCGGCAGCCCTTGTTCTCGTCGATGCGGCCCACATAGATGGCGAACCGGTCGTGCATGCCGAACTTCTGGCGGAAGCGCGCTGCCCGCGGGCGCTCGGGAATGTCGGAGCCGATGCCGACCACGACCCCGGGCACCTCGTGGTTTCCGGTGATGCCCTGAATCAGGGACCGCTCCTCGTACGAGTTGTACATGAGCGCGCGCGCACCGCGGAAGAGCGGGCCGAAAATGCTGAGCCCGAGCGCGCCGTCGCGTTCGGCCGTCGGCACCAGAATCGCCTTGTGCGCCACGGCCCGCGCGCCGTGATACGCGTGGTAGTAGCGGGCACTGAAGAAGATGAAGAAATCGTAGTCGGCCTCGTGGGCCCGCAGGTAGTCCACCAGCGCCGGGCTGGTCGGGCCTTCAGCCTCCAGCCACGCCAGTTCGTCATTCACGGAATGCGGGCGCGTGAACACCCGGGCCGACCACGCGCCGAAATCGTCGGGCGTGCGCTCGCGCGACACCGGGAAGCGGCGGACCGTGATCCCGTGCACCGACTCGGTCCCGGACGCGCGGTCGTTCCGCCACGTGATGTAGTCGGAGGCGCACGTCGTGATGACCTCGACGCTGATGTGGCGCGCGAGATGCTCGGCCACATACCGGGCATGCAGCTCGGCGCCGCCGTTGATGTCGGCGCCGTATCGCTGAACAACAACCGCGATCTTCACTGCGCGTCTGGAGTCGACGAAGACCCGTCCGTGTCAGGCCCCTCGTCGTCATACGAGTCGCCGTCGGCATCAGGCAGCGTGTCGGCACCCGACGCGTCCGTCTCCTGCCCCGGCGCACCGCCGAAGCCCTCGCGGTTGCCTCGTCGACCGCGACGACGCCGCCGGCGACGACGTCCGTCGCCGTCCAGGCGTCCTGCCGCATCCGCGGACTCTCCGGAGGCGCCAGCCTCCGTGCCTGGCAGGTCGGCCGGGCCCCCGGCTGCCTCGGGCCGTGTGTCCCGGCGCTCGCGCGTCCGCTGCACCTCGGGCCGATACTGGACCACGCCTTCGAGGGCGCGCACGCGACGTTCGCTGAAATCAAGACGGCTCGACAGCGACTCGACGCGCATGCGGAGGTTCTTCACCTCGATACCGGTGCGAGTGGTCTCGAGCACGAGGTTGTGCAGCACCTCGTAATACAGCACGTTCCACTCGCTGCGCTCGAGCCGACGGGTCGCGTCGCGCTTCAGCATGTCGACGTTGAACTGCGCCTGGGCGTGCAGCACCTGGTTCAGGGTGTTGGGGTTGAAGAACAGCTTGAGGACCGGCAGCAGCAGCCGCCGGATCAGGCGGAGCAGGCTGCGGTGCGACGAGAAC
>JBIIDF010000235.1:0-4896 GCA_044238535.1 Vicinamibacterales bacterium | reverse complement strand
GCCGTGGCGAACATGGTCACCCCCAGCGACCAGAACTCCCGCAGCACCCCGACCACGAAATCGATGGAGGCATCGAGCCGGATATCGGGCTCGTCCAGAAACTTCTCGGCGCGATAGAGCACACGCCGGGCGACCCGACCGACCTGGTACGTGCGATCCACCACGGCGTCGTCCGGTCCGAGGGCCAGCTGACGGAAGGCCGCGGTTCGCAGCGCGCGACGCCGACGCTTGGCCGCCGCCTTGGTGAATTTGAGAAACTCGCGGAACACGTTGATGTCGGCATCAAGCTGCGCGGCGACCGTGTCGTAGAGCAGCGTGGCGCGCACCAGCTTCAGCATGCGCGAGGGCAGCGGGATATCGAACTGGCGGAGCGTCACCATCAGCACCGTCCACAGCCGGAACGAGGTGCGTTCATGCCACTCGGCGTGGCGGCTGATGATGCCGTAGTAGCCCCGCCACCACTCGCGTTCGAGTGCCGCGGTCAGGGCGTTCGTATCGATGCGGGGCAGGGGCTCCATGATGCCGGTCACGCACTGCACCATGCCAACCACATCGCCCTCGAAGAAGCGCTGATTCATCTCCATCAGCAGATGCCGGTCGCGCTCCGGCATCACGCCGCACGCGCCGAAGTCGAGGAAGACCAGCTGCCCGCCCGGTTGCACGACGATGTTTCCCGGATGGGGGTCGGCGTGGAAGAACGGGCACTCGTGCACCTGAAAGTGCAGGCCGCGGACCAGCCGTCGTGCGATGTTCCTGGGGTCGATCCCGAGCGACGTCAAGTACTGTCGATACGGCTCGCCTTCGGTCCGAAGACGGTTCAGCAGCTCTTTGAGCGACACCCCACGGACGAACTCGCTCACCATCACCTCAGCGCCGGAGAGGTCGTAGTAGCCGCGAGGGGCGGTAATCCTCACTTTTTTCCAGTGCCGGAAGGCACGTCTGAACAGGTTCTGGTAACGGAGCTCCGACCGGAGATCGAGTTCTTCCTGCAGAACCTGCTTCAGCTCGTCGATCATGGAGACCGAGAGTCCCAGAGTCGGGACGGCCAGCAGCTGCATCATCCGCAGCATCCGTTCCATCACCGACAGGTCCAGCGCAAAGCTGGCCGCAATGCCCGGCCGGCGCACCTTCACCGCGACTTCGGTGCCATCACGGAGCTCGGCCCGGTAGACGCACCCCACCGAGGCGCTGCCGACGGGCTCGGGGTCGATGGTCCGCAGCACTGAGGCCAGCGGCCGTCCCCACTGATGCTCGAGGATCTGCTGTACCTCGTCAAACGGCATGGGCTCGACGGCATCCTGCAGCCCGTCGAGCGCATCGCAGTAGGCCTCAGGCAGCACATCGCGCCTGATGGAGGCCTGCTGCGCCAGCTTGACGAACGTGCCGCCGAGCACGGTGGCACTCTCGCGGATCCACTGCCCTTCACGCTGCAGCACGTCGTGCGGGGTGGCGCGCGAGGCGCGCAACAGGCGCGACCGGACCAGAAAGACGATGACGTGACGGAAAATGGCGCCGATGCGGCGCAGTTGTGCCCACACGCCGATCGACGCCCCGTGGACGTCCGCCCACGGGGCGCCGGTGGTCGCAGACGACGATGAGCGGGGCTGGCCTGTGCGGGAATCGTCCCCGGCAGCGAGGCTGCCGGGGTGTCCTGGCGTCGTGGTGACGGTCATCGCCTCACACTCAGGAGCCGATGACGGGCGTCATGAACCCGGGGGCCACTGTCTAACGGAGCATGCTGAGCGGCGAAAAGGGGAACTTCGTCTTCTTGTGCTTGCGCTCGACAAACATGACGACGGGCACAAGCGCCTTCTGACGGTCGGCCGGCGGCAACTGCGCCCGCACTTCCTCGAGCACTTGCTCGACCTGGGCCAGCATCTTGCCCGAGCCTTCCTTCATCCGGCGGATCGACTTCTTCGTCTTCTTGCCCAGGTCCACGACAATCGGGGCGTGGCTCTGGGGGGTCGCTGAGGTGTCCTGCTGCGCCATGGGGCTCTCTCGAATCGTGTGAACGCGGGTCGTCGCCGTGGCGCGCCTACGAGAAATAAGGAATGGAGGGCAGCGCCCGCATCATGCGGCGGACGGCCTTGCGGTTACGGCGGCTGTAGACGAGCTTGGACACGTCGCCGAGCGCGGGTGTGGCGTCGGCCACTCCTTTCGCCGCAGCCCGCAGCACATTCTCCGGCATGTCCATCAGGGCGCCGTCTTTCCGCTTCAGATCGGACGCGTCCCGGCGGCTCAGATACCGTGACATTCCCTTGTCGACCGCCGCACTGACGCGGGAGAGCGCTTTGGTTGTCCTGAATTCGATCCGCGTGGCTAGTCGCGTGGCACCCGTCGACGCACGCTTCTTCTGGGGCGGTGCGGACTCCTGTGCCGCGGCCGTGACCGGGGCGCCCAGGGTCGTGGCGGGGGCGGTGCGCTTTTCCGTGGTGTCCATGCTCTGTCTCCTGTGCAGCTCGCGTCACGAATGTCGTGCGGTGCTGTCCGTCGGGAACTATACTCCAGCGAAGGTGCATGAGGTTCGAGATTTTTCCGGACAGGCGACGACCGCTGAGGTCCGCAGACCTCGGGGGCCTCGGGCACGTGACACAGGCATCGTGATTCCATGAAAGCCACTGCCTATCTGGTTCTGCTCCTGCTGGCGGGCGTGCTCAGTCGCCTGCCCGATCCGAATGCCGCGACCACCCCGAATGCGGAGCAGGTCGACCGGGCGCTCGCGGCCGTCACGATGGCATCGGCGGCGGTGCCCTCCGAGGGCGGCCGCTGCGAGGTGCACACGCGTGTGCGCATCACGAACCTGGGAGAGTTTTCCTTCGCGCTTGTGGACCTGGCCGTGACGATCAGCACGCACGGGACGCTGGAGGCCGCCTGGTCGGAGAACTCCCTGCTGGGAGCCGACGAGCACCCGCTGTCGCTGGGCCTGCCTCCGCTCGCCTTGGCCGCGGAGACGCGGAGCGGTCGCGCACGGTTCGGGATGGACAGCACACGCCCGACATGGCACCTGATGGAGCCGGGTCGGACGGTGGATGTGAACTTTATCCAGCCGGTGACAGGGGTGGGCCGGCTGGCGACGGTGGTCGACCTTGCGGCGCAGCCCGTGGAGTTCGAGCGCCTGTCGACGATCGCCAGTATCCCGTCCCAGTTCCGGGGACGGACGTGGTCCACCATGCCCGAATGGGGTGAGGGCATCCTGTCGGAACTGACCGTCTTCCCCTATCAGGCCTCGGAAATTCTGACGGTTCCCAGCGATTGCCGGAGCGCGTCACCGGGTCAGTGACGCGGAGCGCTGGGGGCCGTGCGCGGCTGCCGGCACCGGCGCAGCCTCCACTGACCGACGCTGCCGTTCGTCCTCGGAGGGCACGTGCACCTGGCGTGCAAGGCCCAGCATGCGGAGCAGGACGATGGCGTACCAGGCCGGGTCCCACTGATACCACTGCAGGCCCTGACGCGCCGACCGCGGGAACGCGTGGTGATTGTTGTGCCAGCCCTCTCCGAAGATGAGGGCGGCGACCCAGCCGTTGTTCACGGACGTGTCCGCCCCGTGTGTCCGGTAGGGGCGCGACCCGTAGGTGTGACAGACCGAGTTGATGAGACCAAACGCGTGCAACACTGCCACGCGGTTCAGGAGCCCCACCCAGACCAGGAAGCACCACGCATTCCGGAGGTCGAAACGCATGAACGGGTGCCCCGCAGCACCCACCAGCCCACCGACGGTCCAGGAGGCCAGCAGCAGCCCCAGATAGGCCAGATAGTCGCGGGCCTCGCTGTCGAGCCAGCGGTAGAACGGATCGGTGCGCAGGTCGGGCACCCACCGGTGGTACAGATCACGCGTCCAGATATCCGCGCGCCGGCGCTGCATCCAGCCGAAGTGGACGTGCAGCCATCCCTCCTTGGGGGTATGCGGGTCGCGACCGGGGATGTCTGTATGGCGGTGATGCATCCGGTGCATGGCCACCCAGAACAACGGTCCGCGCTGAATGGCGAGGTATCCACAGACCGCAATCGTCCGTTCCAGCCATAACGGCACGCGGAAGGCGCGGTGTGCGAAGAGCCGGTGATATCCGAGCGTCAATCCCAGACCGGTGAGGGTGTAGAACACGAGGAATGCCGTCACGGCTGAGGCCGAGGAGAACCAGAACGGAAGCACGCACGACAGCGCCGTGGTCACGAGGTTCACGACGGTGAAGGGGACATCGAGTCGCGTCTCTGCGTGCGCGACCTCGTCCGGGGATACCGGGGCCTCTGCCTCAGTCATGGACCCACTCCGTCCTGAGGTGATCGCGCAAGGTGAGATAGCAGGTCGATCGGCACACATCGGGGTCTGCCATGTCCGGCAGGGCGAGCACCTCTGCCCGGACGCGCCCAACGACCGCGGCGGCGTCCTGCTCCGACACCCCGAGCACGGCATGACAGGCCTGCCCGGTCCACTCAGCAGCATTGCCACCGCGTCGCCGCATGAACGCCGCCAGCCCGACGCCCACGCGCAGGTCCGCGCGATACGCACCCGCGGCATCCCGCAGGCGGCGCATCGCCGCGGGGGACACACCGCCGGCGTAGGCGAGGGCGGTGCCCAATCCCTCCCACATCGCGCCCTGGCGATCGGGCGCCTGACGCGCGACCGCGCGGACCAATGGTGTCTGGTCGGCCCCGTAGACCCACCAGAACGCACGGCCCACGCCGGCATCGAACAGTTGACGATGCTGCGGAGAGAACCCGGCCGGCGCGACCGCACCAGCCACGTGGCGACGCCACTGGAAGAAGCCGGCGTGGAAGCCGTAGCCGTCGGCGACGCACCAGGCCGTCAGCGGATCGAGACGCGCCTGAAATCGCGTCATCCATCGGGCGCCGAATGGCAACCGGGCCACCGCGAAGCCGGCGCCGACCATGGCGATG
>JBIIDF010000234.1:0-4909 GCA_044238535.1 Vicinamibacterales bacterium | reverse complement strand
CGACACCATCATCAGAGAATCTGACATGGCGGGCAGCGCTCCCACGGCCATCAGCGGCACAATCACCAGCGTCGCCAGAATCGATGCCTGAATCAGCATCGTCAGCGGCACTGTGTACCACATCTTGTTTCCCATCTTGATGGATGGGTCAACAATGTCGCCAAACATGTCGCGTGGCACGAATCCTCCTCACATTCCCGGCGGCAACCGCAAGGGTCGCCGATTATAGCCAGCCCGAAAAAACAGTGTCAACGAGGAGCCTCCATGAGGCCGCTGTCACTGCTCGGATAACCCCTTAGACCCCAGGGTGACATTTTTGCTCCCAGGGTCGTCAGAGTTTTTTCCAACGCCGTGCGATTCTAGCCGCCCAGCGTCACCGCGTCAACGATTCGTTGCTACTGCTCGATGCGCATTCCGTAGAACGAGCGGTAGACGAACACCATGCTCGCCACGAAGAAGGCCGCCGCCAGTCCGCCGGTGAGCATCGGACCCGACTGCGCCGTCAGATAGACCCCCAGTTCCACCGCCAGCAGGCCGAACAGCGTGGTGAACTTGATGACCGGATTCATGGCCACCGAGGAGGTGTCCTTAAACGGGTCGCCCACCGTGTCGCCGACCACTGAGGCGGCGTGCAGGTCGGTGCCCTTCATCTTCAGCTCCGTCTCGACGATCTTCTTCGCGTTGTCCCACGCGCCGCCGGCGTTGGCCATGAATATCGCCTGATACAGCCCGAAGAGCGCGATGGAGATCAGGTAACCGATGAAGAAGAACGGTTCCACGAAGGCGAACGCCAGGGTCGAGAAGAACACCCCGAGGAAGATGTTGAACATACCCTTCTGCGCATACTGCGTGCAGATTTCCACGACCTTGCGGCTGTCTTCCACCGACGCCTTGGTGGCGCCTTCCAGGTCGATGTTCGCCTTGATGAATTCGACCGCCCGATACGCGCCGGTCGTGACGGCCTGCATTGAGGCGCCCGTGAACCAGTAAATCACCGCGCCGCCCGTGATAAGACCGAGCAGGAAGGGCGGATGCAGGATCGACAGCTTGCTGATGGCCGTCTGGTCTGTCAGGCCGCCGGTCAGCGCCATGATGATCGAGAAGATCATCGTCGTGGCCCCCACGACGGCCGTGCCAATCAGCACCGGCTTGGCCGTCGCCTTGAAGGTGTTGCCCGCGCCGTCGTTCTCCTCGAGGAGGTCCTTGGCCACGTGGAAGTTCACCGCGAAGCCGAAGTCCTTCTTGATTTCCTGCTCGATGCCGGGCAGCTGCTCGATGGTCGACAGCTCGTATACCGACTGGGCGTTGTCGGTGACCGGGCCGTAGGAGTCAACCGCGATGGTCACCGGGCCCATGCCCAGGAAACCGAAGGCCACCAGACCGAAGGCAAAGATGGCCGGTGCCTGCATCAGGTTGCCGAGGCCCATGCCCGACACCCAGTAGGCAATCGCCATGAGGCCCATGATGGCCAGACCGAGCCAGTAGCTGCTGAAGTTGCCCGCCACCAGGCCCGAAAGAATGTTGAGCGAGGGCCCGCCTTCGCGCGACGAGGTCACCACCTCGCGCACGTGCGACGAGTTGGTCGAGGTGAACACCTTCACGAATTCCGGAATGATGGCGCCCGCGAGGGTGCCGCACGTAATCACGGTCGACAGCTGCCACCAGAGGTCGGTGTTGCCGCCAAGCGAGGGAATCAGCAGGTAGCTCAGCCCGTAGGTGAGGACCACCGACACGATGGACGTCAGCCACACGAGCACGGTCAGCGGCGCCTCGAAATCCATTTTCTGCACGCCGGCGTACTTGCCGGCCGCAATGGCGTTGTTGACGAGGTAGGAGCCGGCCGAGGCCAGCACCATCATCACGCGCATCATGAAGATCCACACGAGCAGCTGCACCTGGACCTGCGGGTCGCTGACCGCGAGCATGATGAACGAGATGAGCGCCACGCCCGTGACACCGTAGGTTTCGAATCCGTCGGCCGTCGGGCCCACCGAGTCGCCGGCGTTGTCGCCCGTGCAGTCGGCAATCACGCCGGGGTTGCGGGCATCGTCTTCCTTAATCTTGAAGACGACCTTCATGAGGTCGGATCCGATGTCGGCAATCTTCGTGAAAATGCCGCCGGCAATGCGCAGGGCTGCGGCGCCGAGCGACTCGCCGATGGCGAAGCCGAGGAAGCAGACACCGGCGTATTCCCCGGGAATGAAGAGCAGGATGGCCAGCATGAACAGCAGTTCGACCGAGATCAGCATCATGCCGACGCTCATGCCGGCGCGCAGCGGAATGTCGCAGACCGGGAACGCTTCGCCCCGCAGGCTGGCAAACGCCGTGCGCGAGTTGGCCAGCGTGTTGATGCGGATGCCGTACCACGCCACCCCGTAGCTGCCCGCGATGCCCACCAGGCTGAACAGCAGGACGATGCCGATCTTCCAGGCTTCGAGGCCGATTAGCGAGAAGTAGGCCACCATCACGACGCCGATGAACAGCTCGAGAATCAGCAGGAACTTGCCCTGCTGCACCATGTAGGCCTTGCACGTCTCGTAGATGAGCTCGGAGATGTCGGCCATCGAACGGTGGACCGGCAGGTTCTTCACCCCCCTGTAGACCCAGGCGCCGAACAGCAGGCCCAAGACCGAGACCACGAGACCCGTCAGGAGAATGTCGTGCCCGGTCATGCCCAGGAAGTCGCCCTGGTTGAGGTCGGGCAACTGGATGTTGATTTCCCCACCGGGGGCGTGACCACCGGCGTGAGCCGCCGTCGCGTGGTCCTGTCCGGCGTGTTCCTGAGCCGCCACGATCACCGGAGCGGCCACCACCACCACCGCCAGCGTCAGCGCCAGCACCACTGCCGCCGCCGCACGGCGTCCCATCAATTGCGCGCGAAGTCTCGTCAGCATGTTCTCCTGTCCTCAGTGAATCCAGACGCCACCGTCTTCTGCCCCTACCGCCCCTGCTCCCCCATCGGCGGAGGCGGCGGCGTCAGCCCCTCCACCCGACCGGGCAGCGCCATGCCGCCGGTCAGGAAGATCCGAATCCCTTGTTCCACCGTGATGTCCGGCGTCGACACCTGTTCGCGGGGCACCACGACGATGTCCCCGAGATACAAGTGGTTCGTCGGTACGTACACGGCCGCAAATGCCTCGGGCCCCTGCCCCCGGTCGAGCGTAAACTCCCGGGTCAGAAACCCCAGCAGCAATCCGCGTCGCGGCTCGTCCACCATCACGACCCGCTTGAATCCCTGCTCGTTGTCCGGCGAAAACGCCACCACGAGCTGTTTCACCGGCGCATAGATTGTCCTGAAGACGGGCACGTGGAGCAACCAGTGCTCCGCCTTCGACAACAGCTTCCGCCCCAGCACGTTGGTGGCCAGCGTGCCCACCAGCAGCACGACCAGCGCCGTCAGCAGGACCCCAAGACCGGGCACCGCACGCCCCAGCCATCGCTGCGCAAGGGGAATCGCCACGCCATCGACCGCCTGGAAGACCCAGCCGAGCGTGACGACGCTGACCAGCACCGGCACCATGACGACGATGCCCGTCAGGAACCGCCGGCGCAGCCACGCCATCTCCACGGTCAGCTTCTCCCCAGCCACAGCAAGGCGGCGGCTGACAGCAGGAGTCGGTACACGGCAAACCCGTGAAGTGTATGCCCAACCAGATAGCGGAGGAAATACTTCACGGTGAGATACCCCACAAGTGCCGATACCACCATCCCCGTCCACAGCACACCGACCGGCACGGGACCATCGGCCGGCGCCTGCACCACCTCAAGCACTTCCTTCAGCGCCGCCGCGGTGATGGCCGGCAAGCCCAGCAGGAACACAAATCGCGCCGCAGATTCCCGTGTCAGGCCCAGCAGCATCGCTACCGTCATCGTCGCCCCTGAGCGCGACACCCCCGGCACCAGCGCCGCCGCCTGCGCCACGCCAATCAGCACCGCTTCGCCGTAGCCCAGCGAGGCCGCGTCCCTGCGCGCCGATCCCCACCACTCGGCCGCGGACAGCCCCACTGCACCGACGGCCATCGCCACCACGACGACCTCAGGGGCACGCAGCGGACCCGAGACCAGGTCGGACAGTGCAACTCCGACGATACCGACGGGCACCGTGCCGGCCACAATCAGGCGGCCGAGGCGTTCCCATGTCCCCTGGCGCCCCAGCAGTGCGCCGGGTGCGGCCACCGTCAGGCTGACCACCTCGGCCCTAAAGAACCAGGCGACCGAGAGCAGCGTGCCCGCATGACAGGCGACGTCGAAGGCCAACCCGAAGCGACCCGGGTCCCACCCTGAGACGGCTCTTGCCAGAATCAGATGCCCGGAACTGGAGACGGGCAGAAACTCGGTCAGGCCCTGAATGACGCCGAGCAGGGCTGCGGCGATCAGCGCCAAGTCTTACGCCTTGCGCGCCGGCTGCGGACGTCCCTCGGCCTGTCGGCCACTGACCACAATCGCAATCGCGGCGGCAATGAACACGGTCGAATAGGTGCCGCTGATGATGCCCACCAGCATGGTGAAGGCGAACCCCTCGAGTACTTCTCCCCCGAACACAAACAGCGAGAGCACGGACAGGAACGTGGTGCCTGCCGTGATGATGGTGCGGCTCAGGGTTTCATTGACACTGGCATTGACCACCGCCTCGAGCGGGTCGCGGCGGCGGGCCTTCAGATTCTCACGCACGCGGTCGAAGATCACGATGGTGTCGTTCACCGAGTAGCCGGTGATGGTCAGAATGGCGGCCACGATGTTGAGCGACAGGTCGTAGCCGAAGAACACCAGAAACGCGAGGGTCACCAGCACGTCGTGCAGGGTGGCGGCGATGGCGCCGATGGCAAAGGCGAACCGGAACCGGATGCCGATGTAGATCGTGATGCCGACAATGGAGGCGAGCGTGGCGTAGATGCCCTTCAGTTGCAGG
>JBIIDF010000233.1:0-4930 GCA_044238535.1 Vicinamibacterales bacterium | reverse complement strand
CACGTCGGCCTTCTGAAAATCGAGCGAGATCGACTGGCTCTGCGCCGCCCTTGGGACGACGACGACGCTGGCCCAGACGGCACCGACCGCCGCGAGCCTCAGGAGCGGGCGAACCGCACGAGGCGTCATCGCCGGTCTCCTGAGGATGGCGGCGCCTGAGGCCGATCGCCTGCCGCTCGCACCGACGCGACATGCACCCCGTCCCAGGACACGGCCACCACCTGCCCCTCGCTCCCCAGTCGGTCGCCCACACGGACGACACGCGTCTCGCCGCCGCGATGCCGCACAGCCGCCCACCATCCTGCTGCCGTCTGCACGACCCCCTGCACCTGCCAGAGACCGGAGTGACCGACCACAACTCCAGCGTCGGACGGACCGGGGTGCTCGTGCTCTGCCCCCTCGTCGGCCTGTGTCCGGTCGTGGCGCTGCACGGTCGCCACAAACGGTGAGGCGAGGGTATCGCCGGTCCCGGACGGCGCGGCGCTGGCGTCCGCGGCAGGTCTGTCGTCGTCGCGCGGCCACAGCCGCGCGGTCAGCCTGAGCCCATCCTCGGTGTCGTCCTCGCCCGCGAGCACCACAAGGTGGACGACCTCGGCCCAGCCTTCCATGTCACTGACCACGCGACGGAGCTCCGCCCAGGTCAGGACAGCGTCCACCGACGCCTCCGGGGGGCGACTCGCGCGCGCGGTGGCTCCGGGGGAGGGCGGCGTGTCGACATCCAGTCGTGCCACGACGCGCCATCGGGCCACGCGGGCCAGTCCTGCGTGAAACTCCTCGAGGCGCGCCTCAGCGACCCGGGCGTCCAGGATGTTCCGGCGAGGCTCGGCCCGTGCGAGGTGGCGGTTCCACGTCAGCGATGCCGTCCAGCCCGCCTCGGCCGCCGACGCGTCATCGATTGCCATCGCCCCGAGCTGCCAGCGCGGTCCGGCCTGCGCGGTGAATCGATCGGCCCAGGCGGCCAGGGCATTGCGGGAGTGGCCCTCGACCAGCAGCTCGAGACGACCCTCCGTCATTTCGAGGCGCCGCAGGGCGACACGCTCGGCAGCCACGAGGCTCGTCGCCACCTGCACGAGCAGGCCCGCCGCTGCGACAGGAGGGGCGGGCACCTGTCTGTCCGTCGCCACCGCCGGTGGCGGCGGCGTATCGACCCGTGCCCCGACGGGGGCCTCGTCCCGCCCCATCCACCAGGCCCCGACCAGCGCCAGCATGGTCAGCCCCCACCAGCCACCTTGTCGTAATCTTCGTGGTCGTCGCATCCGTGACACGTGAGTCCCTCCTGACGGTTTACACAGTGACGGGGTGTGCGCCTGACCCGCTTTACAAAACTGCACTGTTCGTGCGACAACTGAGCGGTCGCCCCCGGAAAGTCGCGACTCATCCGTACTGTCCCCCGTTCTTATCGGTGCTCCGGTCCGCCAGGAACAGGCATGCGGCATGCGCGTGCTTGCAATTCCGTGGGGCTCGTCATAAACTTTTGGTTTGCCGTGCTGCGAGAAAGCGCCGGCAGACGACGTTCAGGACACTGAGACATGCCGACCTACGTAGCAACTCCCACGAGCGTGACCAGCCGCTGGCACGTGATTGACGCCGAGGGCAAGGTCCTCGGTCGCGTGGCCAGCCATGCCGCCCGCCTGCTGCAGGGCAAGCACAAGGCCACCTACACCCCGTTCATTGATACGGGCGATCACGTGATCATCGTGAACGCTTCGAAAATCAAGCTGACGGGCAACAAGGAAACCCAGAAGATGTATCGGCGCCACAGCGGCTACGCGGGCGGTCTGCGCGAAGAGCGGGCCGCAGTCGTGCGCCAGAAGCAGCCGGTCCGCATGATGGAAGAGGCCGTGCGCGGCATGCTGCCGAAGTCGAAGCTCGGCGATGCCATGTTCCGCAAGGTGAAGGTGTATGCGGGTGCCACGCATCCGCATCAGGCTCAGCAACCCTCTCAGTTCGAGGTCGCGTAAATCTTGGCTGCTACTCAGTTCTACGCTACAGGGCGCCGCAAGGAAGCGACGGCGCGCGTGTTCCTTCGTCCCGGGAGCGGTGCCATCACCGTGAACCACCGGGCCTTCGACAATTACTTCCCCACCGAAGCGGTTCGCATGCAGGTGCAGGTGCCGCTGGCCCTCACCGAAACCGGCGGACAGTTCGACGTGGTCGCCACCGTCGCGGGCGGGGGCGTCACCGGACAGGCCGGGGCCCTGCGCCTGGGCATCGCCCGCGCGCTCTGCGCTTTCAACGCCGAGCTCCGCCCCACCCTGAAGAAGGATGGCCTCCTGACGCGCGATGCGCGCGCCAAGGAACGCAAGAAGTACGGTCTGGCAGGCGCCCGCAAGCGCTTCCAGTTCAGCAAGCGTTAACTATTCGTAGACGTGACGAAGGGGGGCCAGACACGTTGGCCCCTGGAATCTGGAGGAAGCTTGACCCCGCTCGCGATGAAGGACCTGCTCGAAGCAGGCGCACATTTCGGCCACCAGACGAAGCGCTGGAATCCCAAGATGAAGCCGTTCATCTTCGGAGAGCGCAGCGGCATCTATGTGATGGACCTCGGCAAGACCGTGACCCTCTACAACGAGGCCGAGCGGTATGTCCGGCGTCTGGCTGCCGAAGGCAAGACCATCCTTTTCGTGGGCACCAAGCGCCAGGCACAGGATGTCGTCGCCGAAGAAGCCGCCCGCTGCGGCATGTACTTCGTCAACGAACGCTGGCTCGGCGGTCTGCTGACCAACTTCACGACCATCCAGCGCAGCATCGCGCGCCTGCGCGACCTGGAAGCCATGGCGACCGACGGCCGCTACGATTTCATGCCCAAGAAGGAAATCGCCAAGGCTGAAAAGGAAAAGCGCAAGCTGCAGAAGAACCTCGACGGCATCCGCCACATGGGTCGCCTCCCCGATGCCCTCTTCGTCGTCGACACCCGCAAGGAACAGATTGCCGTTGACGAAGCCCGCAAGCTGAAGATTCCGGTGATTGGCATCGTCGATACCAACTGCGACCCCGATCAGGTCGACTTCGTCATCCCCGGTAACGACGACGCGCTGCGGTCGATTCGACTGTTCGCGGGTCGGATCGCCGACGCGGTCATCGACGGCCGTGGCGAGCGCGAATCGGCCATGGCCGAGCAGGCGCAGGCGGCAGCCGACGAAGCGGCTGCTCACGAGGCTAGCCGCACCGTGCGTCCCGCCAACCTGCGCCGCCCTGAGCGGCCCGCAGAAGCGGTCGCGCCCCAGGCATAGGCCGGGCCGACCACGCATCGAGCGCCGGCCCGCGACAGGTTCGCTGGCCGGCGCGTGTTCTGTACAGTCCGTTTTCAGGAGCAACGACCCATGGCAGCAATTACGGCAGAACTGGTGAAGCAGCTGCGCGACAAGACTGGCGCCGGCATGATGGATTGCAAGGGGGCCCTGGCTGAGTCGGGCGGCGACATGGAGAAGGCCATCGAGATCCTCCGCAAGAAGGGGCTGGCCTCGGCCGCCAAGCGCGCCGGCCGCGCCACCAACAACGGCATCATCGGCCACTACATCCACATGGGCGGCAAGGTCGGCGTGCTGGTCGAGCTCAACTGCGAGACCGACTTCGTGGCGCGCACGGACGACTTCCAGGGCCTGGCCCGCGAAATCGCCATGCACATCGCCGCCGCCGACCCCCGCTATGTGCGACGCGAGGAAGTTCCCGCAGAGGTCCTCGAGAAGGAGCGCGAGATTTACCGCGCGCAGTTCGCAGGCTCAGGGAAGCCCGCCAACGTCATCGAGAAGATCGTCGACGGCAAGCTCGACAGCTTCTACACCCAGGTGTGCCTGCTCGATCAGCCGTCCGTGCGTGACCCCAACGTCACCATCTCGCAGATGGTCTCGGCCGCCACAGCCAAGACCGGTGAGAACGTCACCGTCTCGCGCTTCTCCCGCTTCAAGCTCGGCGAACACGCCGGCGCCTGAGCGTCCCGCCTCCGCTCCGCGGCTGCCCCCTCCTCGGCGGGCGGCCGCGGGCCGCTCGGCTCGGCTCGGCTATAATCCTCAGTCGTGTCCGAGTCTGCCTCTCCCACCTACTCCCGAATTCTTCTGAAACTTTCCGGTGAGGCACTCATGGGCGACCAGACCTATGGGGTCGACCCGGCTGTCACCACACGCATCGCCCACGAGGTCGCGGCTATCCAGGCGCTGGGCGTCCAAATCGCCATCGTGATTGGCGGCGGCAACATCTTCCGCGGACTGGCGGCCAGCGCACGCGGGATGGACCGTTCGACGGCCGACTACATGGGCATGCTGGCCACGGTCATCAATTCGCTCGCCCTGCAGGATGCGCTCGAGCGCAACGGCGTCCCCACGCGCGTCCTGACGGCCATCGAAATGCGCGCCGTCGCCGAACCGTTCATCCGGCGCCG
Source organism: Vicinamibacterales bacterium (assembly GCA_044238535.1). GTDB lineage: Bacteria > Acidobacteriota > Vicinamibacteria > Vicinamibacterales > UBA2999 > VFZN01. Next base: position 552 of record JBIIDF010000233.1, on the reverse strand, counting down.
TGCCATGCGGCACCTGGAAAAAGGCCGGGTGGTCGTGTTCGCCGCCGGCACGGGCAACCCCTACTTCACCACCGACACCGCTGCCGCCCTGCGGGCCATGGAGATCCGCGCCGACGTGATCCTGAAGGCCACCAAAGTCGACGGCATCTATTCGGCCGATCCGGTGAAAGACCCGACGGCGCGCCGCTACGAGCGCATCTCCTACCTCGATGTCCTGCAGCAGCAGCTGCAGGTGATGGACGCGACCGCCATCTCCCTGTGCATGGACAATGCCCTGCCCATCGTGGTGTTCAACATGAATGAAGCCGGGAACATCGGTCGGGTCGTCAGAGGCGAACCGGTGGGCACCCTCGTCTCTGTCTGACCACGCCCTGGGACGGCGACTCTGTATCCGAAGGATGACTTGCTATGGACGCAACTGATGTAAAGAGCCTGCTCGCCGATACGCGCAAGCGGATGGATGGCCACGTGGAGTTTGTTCGGAAGGAAGTCTCCCAGGTCCGCACCGGCCGCGCCTCCACCGGTCTGCTCGACACCGTCATGGTCGACGCC
>JBIIDF010000232.1:0-4948 GCA_044238535.1 Vicinamibacterales bacterium | reverse complement strand
CTGAAGCCCAACTACACCGAGGCCATGAATGCCCTGGCCACGATGTACAACAACCAGAAGCGCTTTGACGAAGCGGCGGCGATGAGTGCCAAAGCGTCGGCGTCCGGTGGCGGCAGCGCAGGCGGCGCCGACAATATCTACAACCAGGGGATCATCCTCTGGAATCAGGGGAAAATTGCCGACGCCAAGGCGAAGTTCGAGGAAACCCTGAAGGCTGATGCCAACTATGCCGATGCGCATTTCCAGCTCGGCATGGCCCTCCTGAACGAAGGCAAACTCACCGAGGCGGTGGGCTCGTTCGAGACCTACCTCAAGCTCGCACCATCGGGCCAGTTCGCCACCCAGGCCACGGCCCTCGTGGCGCAGCTGAAGAAGTAACCCCCTGACGGGCCCGCACGCACGCCGTGCGGGCCTGTCAGCTGCGACGGCACGGCGCCCAGTGACAGACATCGCGGCACGACTGACGAGAGTGCGTGGGCAGATCGCCGAGGCGGCACTCCGATCAGGACGCCGTCCCGACGATGTGTCGCTCATCGCCGTATCGAAGACATTTCCGCTCGAGGCCGTGCGAGAGGCCTATGCGGCGGGCCAGCGGCTGTTCGGCGAGAACAAGGTGCAGGAGCTCCTGCTGAAGGCCGAGGCCGGTCGAGACATGGCGGGTCTCGAGTGGCACCTCATCGGGCACCTGCAGTCGAACAAGGCGCGGAAGGCCGCCGCCGCCGCTCACGCCATTCACGTCGTCGACAGCACCGACCTGCTGCAGCGAATCGACCGCGCTGCCGCTGAGGCCGGACGACACGTGCAGGTGCTGCTGCAGGTCGACCTCGCGCTCGAGTCCACAAAATTCGGCGCACCTGTTGACGAGGTGCCGCTTCTCATCGCGGCGGCACGCCAGTGCACAGCGGCCCAGCTGAGCGGTCTCATGCTGATTCCTCCGGCCGTCGACGACCCTGAAGATGCGCGCCCGTGGTTCCGCCGGTTGCGCGAGTTGCGCGACCGACTCGTGGACGGAGGGGTCCCTGTCGACCTGCTGCGGCATCTGTCCATGGGCATGAGTCACGACTTTCCTGTGGCCATCGAAGAGGGTGCCACGCTGGTGCGTGTGGGAAGCGCGATCTTTGGTGTCCGCCAGTACGCGGTAGCGGCTGGTGCCGGAGACATCCCGACTGCAGGATGAGCCCCGCCACACCGACGCCATCACCCTCGAGCCGACTGACCGTCAGGGTCATTCCTCGGGCCTCACGCCCAGGGATTGATAGCATCCGCGACGGAGCGGTGCTCGTGCGCATCGGTGCAGCCCCGGTTGATGGCGCGGCCAATGCGGAACTGGTCGAGACACTGGCCACGGCGCTCGATATACCCCGGCGACACATCGTGGTCGTGTCTGGTGCCACCGCTCGACTCAAGTCCGTCCGCATTGACGGACTGACCGACGCCGACGTGCGGCTGCGTCTTGGCGTGCACCCATGATTGATGCCGACCTGCTGATCGCTGACGCCGACGTGGTCGCCACCTGTGCGGGCCGTGGGCCGCAGGCCGGGTCGGCGCAGGGCCATGCGTCCCTGAGCGAGCGCACCTCTATCGCATCCTGCCGCGGTCGCATCGTGTGGGTGGGAGCGGCGCGCGATGCGGCGGCGGCACTGGCGCTCACGCCCGACGCGACGGTCATCGACGGCCGTGGCCTCACGGTCACACCCGGATTTGTCGACCCGCATACCCATCTGGTCTTCGGGGGGGACCGCCGTGACGAGTTGCAGCGGCGGCTGGCCGGTGCCACCTACGCCGAGATTGCGGCCGGCGGTGGCGGCATTGTCAAGACCGTGGCCGCGACCCGTGCGGCTACTGAGAACGCTCTGGTGGAAGCCGCGTTGCCACGTCTGGCATCGATGCTGGCGCACGGCACGACCACGGCCGAGGTGAAGAGCGGTTATGGACTCGACCTCGACACCGAACTGCGGCAGCTGCGGGCCATTCAGCGCCTGGCGCACCTGCAGCCGGTGTCGCTGTCGTCGACGTTCATGGGCGCGCACGAGATTCCACCCGAGTATCGCGGTCGTGCAGAGGCCTACGTGGACCATGTCATCCACGACATGATTCCTGCCGTTGCGGAGGCACGCCTGGCCGAATGGTGTGACGTGTTCTGCGAGCGTGGCGTCTTCACGCCTGACCAGTCGGTGCGCATTCTCGAGGCGGGACGCGCACATGGGCTTACGCCCCGAATTCACGCTGACGAACTGGCGCTGTCGGGTGGCTCAGCGGTGGCGGCTCAGGTGGGCGCACGGTCGGCGGACCATCTCATCTATGTCGATGCACCACACGCGGATCGACTGCGTGAAGCGGGCGTCATGGCCACACTGTTGCCGGCGGCAGCCTTCTTCCTCAAACTGGGTCAGTTTGCCCCTGCGCGGATGCTCATCGAACACGGTGTGCCTGTCGCACTGGCGACCGACTTCAACCCCGGGGGCGGGTTCACACCGTCGATGCCCTTTGTGATGTCGCTGGCCTGTTTCGGCATGCACATGACCATGGAAGAGGCGCTCGTCGCCTCGACCATCAATGCTGCAGCGGCACTCGATGTCGACGACCGATGCGGCAGCCTGGAAGTCGGCAAAGTCATGGATGCCGTGCTGATCCGCGGGCCACTCACGGAAGTGCTCAAGGTGGGCGCCACCCCCATCGCCGGCGTCATCAAGGATGGCTTGCGGGTCTGCTAAGGTACGCCGATGTCATTCGCCGCACGCACACTCACACAGTTCTTCGACGACCTGGCCAGCAGTGCCCCGACACCCGGTGGTGGGACGGCGTCTGCCGTGGCCGGTGCCATGGGCGTCTCGCTGCTGATGATGGTGGCGGGCCTACCGAAGACCCGCACGAATACCGACGAGGAACGGATTGCGCTCGACCGATGCCGCACGACACTCCATGACCTGCGCCTGTCGTTGACCGCAGCGGCCGATGACGATGCCGCCGCATTTGATGCGGTGATGGCGGCGTTTCGTCAGCCGAAAGCGACCGACGAAGAGAAAGCCGGGCGGAAGGCGGCGATCGCCGCGGCCATGCGCGGCGCGACCGACGCCCCCCGCATCACCCTCGATCTGTGCATGCGGGCTCTGGCGGTCGGGGTCGTCGTGGCGGAGCACGGCAACCCCTCGGCGTCGAGTGATGTGCGTGTGGCGGCGCAGCTGCTGCACGCGGCCGCGCAGGGAGCAGCGGCGAATATCCGCATCAACCTCGACGGCATGACCGATCTCGAGTACCGCGACGCGGTGGCGTCGGCGACGGACCGGGCACTCGCCGAGGTCACGGCTGCGGTGGCATCGATTGAGCACGCACTGAACAGCTAAAGCGCCCGCGCGGTGCGCCACACCGCAGACATGTCCGCACGCTGGTTTCCTGCAGGCGCGGCGGCGCCGCCGGTGGCGGGGGCTACGTCGAGGACGTTTCCGTCGTGCGTGCCTGGGCGTTCCACTGGATGAACGCCTCAGGTGCAAGCCGTGCGATGTCTGGTACTCGAGCCTCCGGGTGTGGGTACCCGACAGGCAGCACGAGTACGGGCTTTTCATTCACCCCGCGACCGAGACGTTCGCGCAGGAACCCCATCGGGCTGGGTGTGTGCGTCAGGGTCACCAGCCCCATCTGATGGATGGCTGCGATGAAGAGCCCGGCCGCAATGCTGACGCTTTCATCGACGTAGTAGTTCTTGCGGTGTGACCCGTCGGACCGCAGGCCGTACTTTTCCGCGAACAGCACGACGAGCCACGGCGCGTCGGTCATATGGGCCTTGATGTGATCCGTGCCGAGCGGATGCAGCGCCTCGCGCCACTCGTCAGTCAGCCGCTCGGCGTAGGTCTTGAGCTCTTCGGCCTCAGCGGCCTCGCGGAGCTCCTGCTTGAGTGCGGGGTCATCAATCGCCACAAAGCGCCAGGGCTGACGGTGGGCCCCGGAGGGTGCGGTGCCGGCAGTGCGCATCGCCAGCTCGACGAGCCGACGCGGCACGGGCTCGGACGAAAAATGACGCGTCGTGCGTCGGCGTTGCATGCCGTCATGAAACGCCTCGGCCCGAGCCAGCATCTCGGCCTCAGGCAGACGGGTATAGCCGCTGAGCGGCACAAACACCGGTTCGGGCAGATGGGCCGTCAGCCGCCGGTAATCATCGTCCGCGGCCGGGGCGCCGTCTGCCGACTCGTGCGAGGCCATGTCGACCCCTACCGGGCCTGGCGAATCACCGCGGCCAGCTTGGCGATGCCCACCCGAATCCTGTCGGCCGGGACCGTCACAAACGAGAGCCGCATCGTCCGCACATCGGGTCGGCTGGCGTAGAACGCGGAGCCGGGCACAAAGGCCACGCCATTGGCCACGGCCGTGTCGAACAGCGCCGAGGTGTCGATGCCCTCCGGCATCCGCAGCCACAGGAACATGCCGCCGTTCGGCGTATTCCACGTCACGCCCTCGGGCATGTGCTCACGCAGGGCCTCGAGCATCGCATCGCGCTGGGCCTTGTAGAGGGCGCGGATACCAGGCACGTGACGGTCGAGGAAACCGTCCTTGATGACCTCTTCGACAATCAGCTGGTTGAAGCTGGGCGTGTGCAGGTCGGCCGCCTGCTTGGCCTGCACCAGCTTGGGGAACACCGCCTCTGGCGCCACGACGTAGCCGAGGCGCAGCCCGGGGGCCAGCACCTTCGAGAACGACCCCATGTAGATGGTGCCGTCGGTGACACGGCTGGAGATGGGCGCCGGGGGCGGCTGGTCAAACCAGAGCTCGCCGTACGGGTTGTCTTCAATAATCGGCAACTCGAGCGCCTGGCACGCCGCTGCCAGCGCCGTGCGGTTGGCGTCGCTCATCATGCCGCCGCTCGGGTTCTGAAAATTCGGGAGCACGTAGAAATACCGGGCGGCGTCACGTCCTGTCCCGCGCAGCGCCTTGAGCGCATCGATATCGACATCCT
>JBIIDF010000231.1:0-4970 GCA_044238535.1 Vicinamibacterales bacterium | reverse complement strand
TGGCATCGATGAGCGGCGACGCCCCGGTGACCGTCACGGTCTCCTGTACCGAGGCCAGCGTCAGCTCCACATTGAGGGTGGCGGTGAAGCCGAGCGTCAGCTGCACGCGCTCGCGTCGCAGCGTGTTGAACCCCGCCAGTTCGTACGTCACCGTGTAGACGCCCGGGGGCACGGCCGGAAAGCGGTAGCTGCCGCTCTCGGACGTCACCGTGGCCTGGGGCCCCAGCATGGACGGGCTGGTGGCGGTGACCGCGACGCCGGGCAGCGCTGCCCCCTGCGCGTCGGTCACGCGTCCCTGAATCGTGCCGGTGCTGCTCGCACCGCCCCCCTGCGCCTGCACCGGCAGTACGGATGCCAGCGCCAGCACACACGCCAGGGCTGCGATTGACCAACGCGACATACAGAGTCCTCCTGCAGGCCGTCGACTCACCAGCGAGTCGAGCGTGCCGCCACACCGCACGCACCGAGGCAGGGCTTCTGCCGTGGGGTGCATCCGGCAGTTCTATCAGAAATGCACCGGACGTGGATAGACGGAGCGACGCCCCCGCTACCCGCGTCGGGTGGTGACGAGCCCCGCGAAGATCACGGCCGCACCCGCCACCTGCCGCAGCGTCAGGCCCTCGCCAATCCACAGCGCGGCAATCGACATGGCCATCACCGGCGTCAGGTTGCTCCACGCCGCCGTGCGCGTGCTGCCCACGCGCTGCACGCTCGAGTACCAAATCAGATACGCCAGGCCCAGCGCAAACACGGCCGAGGCCACCAGCAGGACCCACCCGGTCGCCGAAATCTGCGTCCACGCCATGGCCTGCAGCGCCGGCACGGCCGCCACCGTGTAGGCCGTCGCGCCGACAGTCATCGTGTAGCCGGTGACCACCAGCGGCGAGTGCCGCTTGAGCAGCGGCACCGACGCCACCGAGTAGGTGGCCCAGCACACGGTGCTCGCCAGCACCAGGAGGTCGCCGATAGGGTTCCCCAGACCGGCCTGCGCGCCGACGACGATGTAGAGGCCGGTGAAGGAGATGGCGGCACCAATCCAGCGCTGCAGGCTGATGCGTTCGTGGCCCGTCCAGGCGGACAGCAGCGCCACGATGACCGGCGTCGTCCCCATGATGAGTGACCCGTTGGCCACGCTGGTGCGCTTCAGCCCGCCGAGAAACAGAAACTGGTAGACGAGGTGCCCGATGAGCCCCAGCAGCATGATGCGCCGCCATTCGGCGCGCGTCAGGGCCGGGCGCGGGGTGGTGCGCTGCTGCCACCAGATGGCCCCGAGGAAGAGGCTGGATGCGAGCATCAGGCGCAACGCGTTGAAGACGAGTTCCGGGAACTCGCGCAGCGCCACTTTGACCAGCGAAAAATTGGCGCCCCAGATGGACACCATCAGGAACAGCAGCAGGTCGAAGCGGGTCAGGGCGGAGGAACCGCCGGGGCTGGAAGAGGGCACGGGCTGCTGAAAGAGGAAAACGAGTGGGCTGCGGACGGGAGAGTCCGAAGCGCCACTCGTTTGAAAGGACACCGCAGGCCCCGGCAAGCCGGGGACGTGCGTTAGCCGCCGAAGGGCTTGATGAAGAAGAGAATCAGCGACACGAGCAGCACGTAAATCACGAGCGACTCGATCAGCACGAGACCCAGAATCAGCGACCCGCGGATTTCACCGGCGGCGCCGGGGTTGCGGGCAATGGCCTCGGCGGCGGCGGCCACGGCCCGGCCCTGCGCCAGCGCTGCACCGAATGCGGCCACGGCCAGCGCGAAGCCGGCGGTGATGATGGACCACTGGACCAGACCCGAGTCAGCGACCGCACCAGCGGCCTCCTGCGCATGGGCCGGAGCCACCAGGCCGAGAACAAAGAACCCGAACATCATGGACAGCACTGACCGTCGTGTGCTCACAGCGAACGCCTCCCTCACACAAACCATTGAACCTGTTACGACCCGCGGTGCCCGAGCCTGATGGCTTCGGCGGCGACCGCCGCCACCGGGGTGGTGACCCCCACCACCAGCGCGACCGGGTCAAACTGCAAACGCACCATCATACCGTAGGCCGCGAGTCCGAGCATAGCATGCCTTGTGAAACACTTCACGAGCAGCCCGCTCACGCTGGGACCCGGACCCTCCGGCCCGCCCGCGCGACCCGCCAGGCCCTCGACCAGATCGCGAATCACCCACGCCGCTCCGCCCAGCAGGGCCGCCCCGCCCAGCACGCCGCCGACCCAGCGCCAGCCCGCGGGCCACAGCCAACCGGGCATCGCCAGGGCACACGCGAACGCACAGGTCCAGAGCATCAGGCGCCGTGTCACTCCGGCCGCTCCCGATGGCCGCCCGCCCCCATCGACGCCTGCATGATGCGGTAGACATTCAGGACGCCTGCGGCCAGGCCCAGAAAAAACCCCGCGAAGGCCAGCCAGGGAGACGTCCCCAGATAGCCGTCGAGCCAGTAGCCCCCGCCGAAGCCCATCACCAGGGCCATCACGAATGACAGCCCCACGGTACTCAGCTGTCCCAGCAGGCGTGCGGTGGAAGGGGGCGTGGCCATGACCTCGGCAGTCTACTCCGCACTATACTCGCCCGGGAGGGTTTCCCTCCGGCGCCCCCATCGTCCCACGGCCCGGTCTTCACCATGTCTGCACGCTCGTCCTCCTGCCTGCGTCCCGTCGCCGTGGCCGTCGCCCTGCTGGTGGCTGCGGCCGCCGCTGCCGTGTCGGGGCAGGATGTCTTCCGGGCCAGCGTCGATGTCGTCACCCTGAACGTGACCGTCGCCGATGGCCAGGGGCGGTTCATCACCGACCTCGAGCCGCACCAGTTCACCGTCCTCGAGAACGGTGTGCGTCAGGACGTGCTGATCTTCAGCCGCGAAAACCTGCCCGTCGCCCTGTCATTGCTGATCGATACCAGCGCCAGCATGGAGAGCCGGATGCCCATCGCGCAGGATGCCGCAGTCGGCTTCGCGCAACGGATTCGCCCCCAGGACCTGGCCCAGGTCATCGACTTCGACAACCGTGTCTCGGTCGCGCAGGGCTTCACCGCGGACAAGACGCTGCTGGAACAGGCCATCCGCGGCACGCAGTCGGGCGGCATGACCTCGCTCTACACGGCGGTCTACATCGCGCTGCGCGAACTGGACAAGATCAGGAATCAGTCGCGCGAGGATGTGCACCGGCAGGCGATTGTCGTGCTGTCTGACGGCGAGGACACCACCAGCCTCATCAAGTTCGAGGATGTGCTCGACCAGGCCAGACGTTCGGAAACCAGCATCTACACCATCGGCCTGCAGCCCAGCGACCCGGTCAACCTCGGCGGGTTCCGGGAAGCAGCCTACGTCCTCCGGCAGCTGGCACAGGAAACCGGCGGCAAGGCGTTCTTCGTGCAGAAGGCCGAGGAGCTGCCGGCCATTTACGGACAGATTGCAGACGAGCTGTCGAGCCAGTACGCCATGGGATTTGCCTCGAACAATCCCCGCCGCGACGGCGCGTGGCGCCGGCTGCAGGTGCAGGTGGCACGCCCGAACACCACCGTGCGCACCAGACGCGGTTACTTCGCGCCCTCGCGCTAGAATCTCCCCGCGGCCGCGCCCCGTCGCCGCCCGTCTCGAAAGGACCTCACCGTGACCCGTCGCGTGGCCGCCCTCCTGCTCGCCTCCGTCGGTGCCGGGTGCTCGACGCCCCCGCCGCCACCTACCTACGATCTGCTCATCACCAACGCCCGACTCGTGGACGGCACCGGAGCACCGGCCCGCGCGGGACAGGTCGCCATCACAGATGGCCACATCGTGGCCGTCGACACCACGGTGCCAGGCACGGCGACGCGCACCATCGATGCAAAGGGCCGCACGGTCGCCCCGGGCTTCATCGACATGCACAGCCATTCGGACATGCCGCTGGTCACCGATGGCCGCGCCCACAGCAAGATTCGTCAGGGCGTCACCACCGAGGTCATCGGCGAGTCGGGCTCCATCGCCCCGCGCGACGCCGCCTCTGCGTCACAGCCGTGGACAGATTTCGCCGGATATTTTTCCCACCTGAAGACGCAGGGCATCTCCGTCAACCTGCTGTCCTACATCGGCCTCGGCCAGGTCCGTGAGCTGGCCGTCGGCACCGCCGATGTCACGCCGACACCCGCGCAGGTCGACACCATGAAGACGCTGATCTCGACCGCGCTCGACCAGGGGGTCTTCGGCGTGTCGACCGGCCTCATCTATCCGCCGAACGCCTATCAGCCGCTCGACGAGCTGGTCACGCTGTCGGCAGTGGCCGGCGCGCGCGGGGGGCTCTACGCCTCGCACCTGCGCTACGACGGTGCGAAGCTGCGCGAGGGCCTCGAGGAAGCCATCGCCATCGGCGAACGGGCGCGCATGCCGGTGCATGTCTTCCACATCAAGGTCACCGGACAGGCCAACCGCGGCCGCATGCGCGAGGTCATCGCGCTCGTCGAGGCGGCGCGGGCGCGGGGCGTGCGGGTCACCGCCGACCAGTATCCGTACATTGCCAGCAGCACGAGCCTGACCGCGACGATTCCGCAGTGGGCCGAGGACGGGGGCCCCGACAAGATGGCGGAACGGTTGAAGAACCCGCAACTGCGCGCGCGCATCCGCCGCGAGATGGAAGACACGAACCCGGACTGGGAGAGCCGCTATCAGTCGGCCGGGTCGTGGGAGAACATCCAGCTGGCCTCGATCGGCCGGTCCCGGGACGAGGCCTCGCCCAACCGCCAGTACGAAGGCCTGCGCATTGCCGACGCCGCGCGTCGCGCCGGCAAGGACCCGTTCGATTTCGTGTTCGATCTGCTCATCGAGGAGCGGGGGGCCGTCGGCTGCGTCTACTTCATCATCGACGAGACCGATGTCGAGCTGGCGATGCGTCAGCCCTGGGTGGCCGTGGGGTCCGACGGGTCGGCGCTGTCGATCGAGGGGCCCCTGCGCAGCGGCGTGCCGCATCCGCGCAATTTCGGGACGTTCCCCCGGGTGCTGGGGCGGT
>JBIIDF010000230.1:0-4974 GCA_044238535.1 Vicinamibacterales bacterium | reverse complement strand
CGGCCGCATCTGGCCGGGAGGAGGGCAGGACGGCTGATGCCGCCGCCCCGAGGGCCACGGAGACAAACCCACGGCGGGTGACAGGCCATTCGACGACAGGACGGCGATGCTGACGCATATGTCTCCTCGGAAGTGTGCGGCGGGTTGCGCCACCGGCGGAATGGGATGACGATAATGCACCGGAGGCCCTTCATGCCAACCACCCGCCGATTTCACCAGCTTGATGTGTTCACCGCCACGCCGCTGCTGGGCAACCCGCTCGCCGTCGTTCACAGTGCGCACAACCTTGACGAGGCAACCATGGCGGCCTTCGCCCGGTGGACCAACCTGTCGGAAACCACCTTCCTGCTGCCGCCGACCGATCCCCGAGCCGACTATCGGGTGCGCATCTTCACGCCCGGTGGCGAGCTGCCCTTTGCCGGACATCCGACGCTCGGCAGCTGCGCGGCGTGGCTCGACGCCGGCGGGGTGCCGCATGATGAGACCGAGGTCATCCAGGAGTGCGGCGTCGGCCTGGTGCGCATTCGCCGCACCGGCGAGCGACTCGCCTTTGCCGCGCCACCGCTGCGCCGCACGGGCCCTCTCGATCAGCCGCTGGTCGCACGCATCGCCCGGGGTATCGGCATCGAGCCCACGCTGATCACGCACCACCAGTGGGTCGACAACGGCCCGGCATGGTGTGCCGTTATGCTGCCGTCGGCCGCCGCGGTGCGGGCGCTGCGGCCCGACTATGCGCAGCTGGCCGGCCTGATGCTTGGCATCGTCGGCCCGTGCGGACCGGATGAGGACACGGCGTTCGAGGTGCGGGCCTTCGTGCCCGACATCGGCGTCACGGAAGACCCCGTCACGGGTAGCCTCAATGCCGGCATCGCGCAGTGGCTGATTGGCGCAGGACTGGCGCCCTCGCAGTATGTGGCGGCGCAGGGCTCGGCCCTCGGCCGCGCCGGCCGCATCCATGTCGACAGTGACGGCGAGACGGTGTGGATTGGCGGGGATGTGGTCGTGTGCGTGCGGGGTGAGGTGACGATCTAGCCTGCGGGAATCAATGCAGGCAGCCCCCGGGCTCAGGTGCAGGCCCTGCTTCCATGTGATACCCGGCTGGCACGGCCTGCGGAGCACACATCCTCACGACATCGCATCGACTGATGTGCCTGACGACATTCGCCGGGCATGATGGTCACCACGGCAGGCCCACCCACGGACACGCGCGAGGACGCGTCTTCGGGAAGAAGGCTGTGCTGCTCAGCCTGCAAAAACTTGGCGCATGGTCGATGGCATGCGCCTCCGGACGGCTGCCCGGGGTGTCAGCCCCCGGCGCCTGCGCTCATCTTCGCACCGACGCGCAGTGCGAGCTCGAGGGCCTGGCGATAGTTGAGGCGCGGATCGCAGACCGACAGGTAGCGGCGATCCAGGTCGGCCTCGCTGAGCCCGCCGCCGATGCACTCGGTCACATCTTCCCCGGTCAGCTCGAAATGCACCCCTCCGAGGACGGTGCCGAGCGCGGCATGCACGTCGAAGGTGCGCTCGAGCTCGGCGAGGATGTCGTCGAAGCTCCGCGTCTTGAGCCCCGTGCCGGTGGTCATGCCGTTACCGTGCATCGGGTCGCACACCCACAGCACGCGCCGGCCCGCACGGCGCACGGCCTCGACGATCGGCGGCAGCGCACGCTCGACATTCGCTGCGCCCATGCGCGTGATAGCGACCAGCTTGCCAGGCTCATTCTTCGGGCTCAGTACCTCGAAGAGCCGCACGGCCTCATCCGGCGAGACGCGCGGCCCGAGCTTGACGCCGACGACATTCTCGATGCCGCGGAAGAATTCCACGTGCGCCCCGTCGATGGCCCGCGTGCGCTCGCCGATCCACGGCATGTGCGTCGTCAGCAGATAGTGGCCGCTGCGGCGGGGCACGGTGCGGGTCTGGGCCGACTCGTAGTGCAGGTTGAGACCCTCGTGGCTCGTGTAGAACGTGACGCGCGTCAGCTCCTCGACCGCGCGCTCGCCGATGGCTTCCATGAAGTGCAGCGCGGCGGCGAGCCGCTCGGTGGTCTCGCGGTACTGCGCGCGCAGGGCATCCGGAAGGTCGGCGCGCGACATGAAGCCGAGGTCCCAGTATTCGGGATGGTGCATGTCGGCGAACCCGCCGATGGCGAGCGACCGCACGAAGTTGAGCGTCATGGCCGCGTGGCCATAGGCATCGAGCAGCGCGCGCGGATCGGCGCGCCGGGCGTCGGCGGTGAAGTCGGGCTGGTTGATCAGGTCGCCGAAGTAGCTCGGCAGCGTGACCCCGTCGCGGGTTTCCGTCGGGCTCGACCGCGGCTTGGCATATTGACCCGCCAGGCGGCCCACGCGGATGACCGGCCGCTTCGATGCGTGGATGAGCACCAGCGACATCTGCAGCAGGATCTTGAGCTTGTTCGCGATGATTGTCGGCTGGCAGTCGGCCAGCGTCTCTGCGCAGTCACCGCCCTGCAACAGGAACCGCTTGCCCTCCTGCGCCTCGGCGACCAGCTCCTTGAGCCGCTCGACTTCCCACGAGGTCACCAGCGGCGGTAGCCCCCTGAGCTTGCCGACGACGGCATGCAGCGAGGCCTGGTCGTCATAGCCGACGTCCTGTGCATGGGGCTTGTCTGTCCAGGAGTCGACGCGCCAGTTCACATGGAAGATCGTAGCATGGCGTATCGTGAAGACGCGGAGTCACCGTGCCGCAGCCTGACATCATCGTCATCGGCACTGGCGGCATCGGCAGTGCGGCGCTCTGGCACCTGGCCAGGCGCGGCGTGCGCGTGCTCGGGCTCGATCGGTTTCCCGTCGCCCATGCCCGCGGCAGTTCGCACGGACAGACGCGGCTCATCCGCCAGGCCTATTACGAACACGCCGACTATGTGCCGCTGCTGCAGCGGGCCTATGCGCTGTGGCGCGAGCTCGAGCGGCAGGTGGAACGGCCGCTGCTGGTCGAATCGGGCCTCGTGATGGCCGGCCCGCCAGAGGGCGCCGTGATCGCCGGAGCGCTCGATTCGGCGCGACAGCACCGCCTGGCGGTCGAGCACCTGACGGGCATCGAGGCAGGCCGCCGGTGGCCGATGTTCCACGGGCCGGATGGCTGGGACGTCGTCTTCGAGCCGACGGGCGGCTACCTGCACGTGGAGGCGTGCGTCGAGGCCCATGCCGAGGCAGCCAGGCGGGCCGGCGCCGTCCTCGAGCACGACGTGGTGGTGCACGGGTGGACCGCCGCCACCAGCGGCGTGACTGTGTACACGAGTCGCGGCACCTGGCAGGCTGACCGCCTCGTGCTGTCCCCGGGTGCGTGGGCTGAGGGCCTCCTGCAGCTGCCTGAGGTTCCGCTGCAGGTGCTGCGCAAGCCGCTGTTCTGGTTCACGCCCACCGGGAGCCGCGCGCAAAACTTTTCGGTGGGGGCCTGTCCGTGCTTTGCCTTCGACACCCCCGAGGGCTTTTTCTATGGCTTTCCCGCCCTCGACGGGCGCGGCGTCAAGATCGCCGAACACACCGGGGGCGATCCGGTGGATGACCCGCTCGCCGTCAACCGCTCGCTGCAGGGCGATGACCTCGCACGCGTCGACCAGTTCCGCCACCGGCACCTGCCGCAGCTGCAGGGCGACTGCTCGGGCCACGCCGCGTGCCTCTACACCATGTCGCCCGATCAGCACTTTGTCGTCGGATGCCACCCACGGCATGCGCAGGTCGTGCTGGCCGCCGGATTCTCGGGCCACGGGTTCAAGTTCGCCAGTGTGATGGGCGAGGTGCTGGCCGACCTGGCGACGACAGGCTCGACGCCGCATCCGATCGGGTTCCTGTCGCCGACACGCTTCTGAGGCCACTGGCGGGCCCTGACTCCGGTAGACTCAGGCCGCCTGTCGCAGCCGTCTGACAGCGACAGGCGATGGGGGTGCCAATGTCCCGGGTCTGTATCGTCGCGCTTGCTGCTGCGCTGCTGGGGTCCGCTCTCACGCTGATCGCGCAGCCGTCCGTCCTCGTGCTCGACGGCGCACGTCTGATCATCGGCGACCAGACGCCACCCATCGCGCGCGGCACCCTCGTCATCGAGGACGGGCGCATCACGGCTGTGGGCGCCAGTGGCCGCGTCACGATGCCGGCGGGTGCCACGCGCGTCGATCTCTCCGGGCGCACGGTGATGCCGGCGCTCGTCAACGCGCACGTGCACATCGGCTATGAAGGCTTCGGCAGCTGGGGGGCCGAGAACTACTCGGCGCAGAACGTGCTCGACCACCTCCGACGCCAGGCCTACTACGGCGTGGCCACCACGCAGACCGTCGGCAGCAGCCCCACCGACAGCGCCCTGGCCTTCGTGCGCGATCAGCAGGCCGGGCGGTTCGCACCGGCATCACGCTTCCTCTTCGTGCCGGGCCTGGCACCACCCGGTGGCGGACCTGATGCCATCCTGATTCGCGGCACGCGCGTCCTCAAGGCCGTCACCGAAATCTCGACGGCCGACGAGGCCCGCGCAGCCGTCCGCGGCATGGCGGCAGCCGGCATCAGGCACGTCAAGATCTGGGTGGACGATCGGCGCGGCACCTATCCGAAAATGCCTCCCGAGGTATACCTCGCCGTGATTGACGAAGCGCATCGGCTCGGAATGATCGTGCATGCACACGCCATCCAGATGGCCGATCAGAAGGCCGTCATCCGTGCCGGCGCCGACGTCCTCGTCCACACGGTACTCATCGAACCGATCGACGATGAGTTGGTAGCCCTGCTGCGCGAGAAGCGCCCGTACTGGACGACGGTGGTGGGATTGAGTGATCGAAGCGAAGCCTGCAACCGGGACCCGTTTGTCGACCAGAGTTATCCGGCGCCGGTGCTCGAGGAGATTCGCCACAAGGACTGCGGCCCGCCCTCGCCGGCGGCCGAGGTTCGTGAGCGACACTGGCTGACCAACCTGCCTCGCTATGTCGCAGGCGGGGCGCGCCTCGTGCTCGGCACGGATGCGGGCATTGAC